>NZ_AQOJ01000023.1:0-10160 GCF_000364685.1 Xanthomonas sp. SHU 166 | reverse complement strand
GGCAGCCGCTGCGCAGCGAATCGGCCAGCCTGGTGCGCGCGCGCATCGCCGCCGGCGAGGACTGGGCGGCCTTGCTGCCGGCACCAGTGGCGGCCTATATCCGCGACCATGCGCTGTATGCGTCCGGTGCCGCCGCCGCTGGCTGAATACGCGCCCTGCCGGGGTCGCCTATAATTCGCCCCATTCCATCGAGTTCGCCGCTTTGTCCAGTCAAGCCCACGTCATCAAGACCCAAGTCCCCAATCCGCCGCCGCCGCTGCCGGTCCTGCTCGCCCACGTCCGCGAGGCAGTCGAGGAACTCAAGGCCAAGGACGTGGCGGAAATCGACGTGCGCGGCAAGTCCAGCGTCACCGACTACCTGGTCATCGTCTCCGGCACCTCCACCCGCCACGTCAAGTCGATCGCCGACGAAGTCATCAAGTACGCCAAGCGCCTGGATGTCATGCCGCTGGGCGTGGAAGGCGAGCGCGAGGCCGAGTGGGTACTGGTCGATCTCGGCGACGTGGTGGTGCACGTGATGCTGCCGCGGGTGCGCGAGTTCTATGCGCTGGAGCGGCTGTGGACGGTCGGCGACCAGCCGCCGGGCGACGACGACGACTCGGCACGCGATGCCTAAGCGGCGCAATCCCGCGCGCAGCGTCGGCAGCGAGGCGTTGCCGGTCAGCAAGCGTGTCGGCGCGACCGAATCGACACCCGCGACGCCGGCACGCAAGCGCTTCGACTCCCTGGTCAAGCGTCTGGAGCGCGCCCGTGCGCAGTTGCATGCGTGGCAGGACGCGCTGCCGCGCTGGGAGCAGCGTTTCCACGAGCAGGTCGATCCCTTGCTGCAGGAGCGCGATGCGGCGCAGGTACAGTTGTTGCGGGAACTGGACGCAGCGCATGCCACCTTCAAGTTGAGCAAGCGCGATCGCGCCGATCTGTCCGAGCTCATTTGCGAGTTGGCTGCGCTGTTGATCCGGGACGGCGACAACGATGGCCTGAAGGACATCTACGACCGGCATAGCCCCCTCGGATTCGACCAGGATCTGGCCGAATCCGAGGCATTGCTGACGTCGGTCATCGGTGAGGAATTCGGCCTGACCGAAGAGGAAATGGCGCATATCCACTCCCCCGAAGCGCTGTATGCGCAGATCCAGGAGCGGCTGCACGCACAGCAGGCGCATGCGGCCGGGCGCGCCCAGCAGCGCGACAAGCGCCGCCGTGCCGGTGCCGGCAAGGCCGCGCAGGTCGCCGCCGATCCGCAACAGACGCGTCGCGCGCTGTACCGCAACCTGGTCGCCGCATTGCATCCTGACCGCGAACCCGATCCGCAGCAGCGCGAGCGCAAGACGGCCTTGATGCAGCGGCTCAACCAGGCGTATCAGAACGACGACCTGCTGGCACTGCTGGAACTGCAACTGGAAATCGGCCAGTTGGATCAGGCCGGCATCGCGGCGATGGCCGAGGAGCGCATCCGTGACTACAACGACCTGTTCGCCGCGCAACTGCGGCAGGTCGAGCAGACATTGGCCGGACTGGTCGATGACTTCATGGGGCGTTACGGTCTTCAAGACGAGCGCGCGCCGCAGCCGCAGCGCCTGGATGCGCTGTTGGCGCAGATCAAGCGGCAGGTGCAGGAGGAGATCCGCTCCTGCGCCGACGATCGCGCTGCGGCGCGGCAGGCCGACACGCTGAAGCAATGGTTGAAGCGGGAGCGTGCCCGGCTGGCCGAGCAGGAACTGGACGACGCGATGTACGACGCCCTGCTGCTGGGCGAGCGTTGGTGATGCGCGCCTGTCGCGCGCAGCGATGAAGGCGCGCCTCATCGCCACCGGCGAGCGCGCCCCGGCCTGGGTGGCGCAGGGCTTCGCCGAGTACCGCAAGCGGCTCTCGCACTGGTTGCCGCTGGATCTGGTCGAGATCGAACCCGGCCTGCGCGGCAAGGGCCGCGATGCGCAGCGCGCGATCGAGGACGAAGGCCGCCGGGTCCTGGCGGCGCTGCCGAAGAATGCGCTGGTGGTGGCGCTGGACGTGCCCGGCAAGCAACACAGTTCCGAGCAACTGGCGCAGCGCATGGAGCACTGGCGCGGACAGGGGCGCGATCTGGCGTTCCTGATCGGCGGTCCCGAAGGCCATTCGCCGGAGGTGCTGGCGGTCGCCAGCGAATCCTGGTCGCTGGGGCCGCTGACCCTGCCGCACATGCTGGTGCGGCTGGTGGTGGCCGAGCAGTTGTACCGTGCGGCGGCGATGCTGGCCAATCATCCTTACCATCGCGCCTGATCGCCTGATCGCCTGATCGCGGATCGCGGATCGCGGATCGCGTGCGCGTGGCGGCAATGCGTGCGTGATGCCGATGCTGGCGCACCGCTCAGGCAACAAAAAAAGCCCGGGCTTTCGCCCGGGCTTTTCGTTACGGCCTTGCAACGTTCGCGATCAATTGAACGTGTACTTCGCACCCACCGTGAAGTAGCGGCCGATCGCACCGCTGAAGTGCAGCGGGTTGTAGTTGACCGCACCGTAGGTGGTCGGATCCAGCGGGGCGATCCGGTCGAACACGTTCTGCACCGATGCGTTCAGTTCGAAGGCAGGCGTGACGTTCCAGCGGCCCGACAGATCGAAAGTGGTGAACGAGGCGATCTTCTTGACCGGCGTACCGTCGGCGTAGAACGCCTGGTAGTCGCCGCCGCGGCGATCCTTGTTCTCGATGCTGTCGATGTAGTTCACCACACCGCTCACGCTCCAGCTGCCCTGCTTCCAGGTGGTGCCGAAGTTGATGCGGTCCTGCGGCGTGCCGATGCAGTTGGTCACGTCGCAGTTGCCGTGCGTGCCCACGTAGTCGACGGTGGTGTCGCCTTCGGTGCGCTCGAACTTGAGCAGGTGGCTCCACTGCGCGTCCAGCTCCAATTGGCCGGGACCGATCTCGAAGGTCTGGCGGATGTCGGTGTCGATGCCGCGCACGCGCGAGGAGTTCGCGTTCACGTAGCCGGTGTTGACCGCCAGGATGGTGCCGCTGTTGGCGACGCCGCCGATGTTGTTGCTGTCGCGCAGGACGTTGCCGGCGGCGATCGCATCGGCGGTGCTGCCCTGGGCGATCTCGTTGGTGCGCTTGATCTCCCAGCCGTCCACGGTCAGCGAGGTCGTCGAGGTCGGCTGCAGCACGAAGCCCACCGAATAGCTCTTGGACTCCTCGGGCTTCAGCGCCGGGTTCGGACGGGTGATGATCGCCACCGAGCGCGCGGTGCACTCGTTGGCCGGATCGATCGCGCAGCGCACCGGATCGCGGGCGTTGGAGAACGCGGCCAGGCCGCCGTCGCCGTTCTCGGCCGGGTTCGGCGCACGGAAGCCCTCGGCGTAGCTGGCGCGCAGCGCGATCCAGTTGGCAGGGGTCCACTTCACGCCCAGCTTCGGCGTGGCCTTGCCGTCGCCGCCGTCGTACTTGTCGTAGCGCAGCGCCGCCGACAGTTCCAGTTGCTCCAGCACCGGTGCCGACAGTTCGACGTGCGCGGCATAGACGTTCTGGGTGCCGTCGTAGGCCGAGTAGCCCAGGCCGATGATGTCGCCGATGTCGGTGTAGGTCTGCGGGGTCAGGCTGTTGCTGGTCTTGCGCCATTCCGCGCCCAGCGCCAGGCCCAGCGGCCCGCCCTTGAGGTCCATCAGGCTGCGCGAGACGGTGAAGTCGAACATGTCCAGTTCGGACTTGGCACGTGCGCTGATGGTCGGCGAGATGTAGTCGTAGAGCGCCTGCGAGTTGAGGTTGGCGTTGTCGCCGATCCGCCAGGTGCCGGCCGGGCAGGCCGGGTTGCCGAGCACGCAGCGCACGGCGCTGTAGCGCAGGAAGCCGGTGCGCTTGTTGACCAGGTTGGTACCCGAGTGCAGGTAGCCGGTGTCGTAGCTCCAGTCGCCCCAGTTGCCCTTGACGCCCACCAGGAAGCGGTTGAACTCGTTGGTGTTGTCGGTGACGCGCGGGCCCACGTCCCAGGCGCTGTAGCGCAGGCGCGCGGCGTAGGGCAGGGGATTGTCGGGATGGCCGGCGTAGAGCACGGTGGCGCCGGCGCCGCTGTTGGCGTTGACCGGACCGCCCGGGTAGCCCCAGCCGCCGGATACGGCGGACGGGGTATTGGAGAACACGGTGTTCTTCTTCGAGTAGCCGATCTCGGTGTAGATCTCGCCGCCCTCGCCGAAGGCGAAGCTGGCGCGGCCGAACACGTTGACGTACTTCTCCTCGGGGGTCAGATCGCGGAACTGCTGTGCCGGATCCCACAGGCAGCCCTGCGCCTGCGCGGTGGCGTCGCTCTGGCCGGGGATGGTGGTCAGACCGGCGCAGCCGGGCAGTGCCACCAAGCGGCCGGCGGTGTTGAACACCGAGCCATTGGGGCCGGTGCCGCCGGCGGTGCCGCCGCTGAGATAGGCGCCGCCGAGGAACTGCGCATCCTGTGCCGCATAGCCCCAGCGGCGGATGTCGCCGGTGCCGATCCACTTGCGGTCCTTGCGGTCGCTGATCTTGATCGCGTCGGTCTTGCCCACGTCCAGGCTGAAGAACGCGTTCCAGCCGTCGCTGGCGAGGTCGCCGGTACCGGCGGTCAGGGTGGCCTTGCGCGCATCGCCGTCGCCGTCGCCGGAGAGACCGTAGGAGCCGCGCAGGATCGCGCCCTGGAAGTCGCTGCGCAGGATGATGTTGACCACGCCGGCGATGGCGTCGGAGCCGTAGATCGCCGAGGCGCCGTCCTTCAGCACTTCGACCCGCTCGACCGCGTCCAGTGGGATGGTGCTCAGGTCGGTGAAGACCTTCTGGCCGTCGTCGGCCAGGCCGTAGGTGGCCATGCGTCGGCCGTTCAACAGCACCAGGGTGGAGCCGGCGCCCAGGCCGCGCAGCGAGATGCCGGCGCCGCCGCCGGCGAAGCCGTTGCCGAAGGTCTTCGGGATCGAGCCGGCGCCGTCGGCGGTCAGGGTCTGCAGGTACTCGGCCAGCGAGGTCTTGCCGGTGCGGTCGATCTCCTGGCGGGTCACCACCTGCACCGGCGACGGGGTCTCGGTGTCGGTGCGCGGGATGTTGGAGCCGGTGACCGTGATGCGGTCGAGATTGGTGGCCGCTTCCTGGGCGAAGGCGGCGGGCCCTGCGAGGGTGGCGAGAACGCCGGCGACGGAGGCACACAGCAGCGTACGGCGGGTTGCACGCCGTTGGGTCGGGATGTTCACAGTTTCTCTCCTAACTGGAAACGCAGGTTGTGACTTTCTGACGAAAGCGCCGACGTCTTGGTGGCCGGCTGTCTCTCATCTAGGTGTATCTATCGTGAATAAATCGTGAATTTTAGATTAACACGACCGGCCGGCGAATGCCGGCCGGTCGTGCCGGGGTGATTTAGCGGTCGAGCGAAAAATCGACCGGTACCAGCCCGTACGCCTGCACCGGCGTGCCGTTCTGCAGCGCCGGCTTGAATGCCCAGCGCTTGAGCACCTGGTCGCGGGCGGCCTGGTCCAGCACCCGGTGGCCGCTGCTCTTCTCGATGCTGACCTGCAGCGGCTGCCCGTCGGTGCCGACCAGCACCCGCAGCAGCACGCTGCCCTGCAGGCGATCGCGCAGCGCGTCGCGCGGATACGGCGGGGCCGGCGCGCGCAGGTACTGCAACTGCATGCCGTCCACCGGCGCGCTCGCGCTTGCGGGCGGCAGGCTCGGTGCGGCGATGCTGGGCGTGGGGCCGACATTGGGCGCGGTGTCCAGCGCTACCGGGCTGCTGTCGAACAGCGGCGCCGGCGTCGGGGTCGGCACCGGGACTGCGGTCGGCGTGCGCGGCTGTGTCGGCAGCTGTTTCTCGACGGTGGGGATGGTGGGCGGCGTCGGCGTGACCGGAATCACCACGGGTTGCTGCCAGCGCGGCTGCACCTGCGCCGGTTCCGGTGGCGCGGTCACGTGCGAGAGCGGAAGCAGCAGCAACAGGGCGGCCAGCACGTGCAGGGCGATCGCGGTGCTGTAGGCCAGGACCCGGGACAGGTCGATGCGGAAGGACGGGGCGGGGAGTTGCGTGCGAACCATGGATCCACCTCTGCGATAGGAGTGTCGTGGACTGCGGTACCGGAAAACGCACGGGGGCGACGGATGGGGTCATCGCGCCCGTCCGCGTTTCGACAGTGCGCCGGTCGCGGGCATTTTGGCAAGAGGCGGCGGCGATCGAGGCCGGGTGCCGTATTGGCGAGGGGCGCTGCGGCGGACCGGAAACGACGACGGCGCCCGCAGGCGCCGTCGCGAAGGAGGGGGCGGACCGGGCTTACTTGCCCAGTTCGAACACCACATCCAGGTTGACCGAGACGCTGCTCTCGCCCGGCGCGACCGGGGTGCTGTCCATCTCCGCCTTCATCGCCATCGCGCGCATCATCGGCATCGGCGGGCGCACGCCGCCGCTGCTGCCTTCGGAGATGCTGACGATGCGCCGCACGTGCAGGCCCAGCGCCTTGGCGTAGGTCTGCGCGCGTGCCTGCGCCTTCTTCAGCGCATCGACCCGGGCCTGGTCGTACAGCGGTTCCGGGTCGTCGATCTCGAAGGTGGGGCCGTTGATCTGGTTGGCGCCCTGTGCGGCCAGCGCGTCGAGCACCTTGCCGAGCTTGGCGATGTCGCGCACCTTGAGGTTCACCGAGTTGTTGGCCTGGTAGCCGATGATCTGCGGCGCCTGGTTCTCGGCGTACTTGTACTGCGGGTTGAGGCTGACCCCGCTGGTCTGCACGTCCTTGTCGGCGATGCCGGCGGCGCGGATCGCGGCCAGTACCTTGGTCATCTGCTCGGCGTTCTGGCGCATCGCCGCGGCGCTGTCGGTGGCCTGGGTGACCACGCCGGCGGAGATGGCGGCGACGTCGGGCGCGCGCTTGGCCTCGGCCTGCGCGGCGATGTTGAGCAGGGTGCCGTCGGCGGGCACGGCGTAGCCGGGCGCGGCGGATTGGGCGTGGGCGGTCATCGTGCCTCCTAGGGCGAGGGACAGGGCCAGCAGCAGCGGGCGGACGGACAATGCGCGCATCGATGTTCTCCTTGTGAAGATTGGGCGAGGGTGTTGCCGCAACGATGAACGCGTCGTGATCTTCGCCGGGGTCGAAGCGATCGTCCCGCAATTAGCGATCGTTCAGTCAGTCCGGTCGGGTTATCCTTCGGCCATGCTGTATCTCGCGTCCCGTTCCCCTCGCAGAAACGAACTGCTGACCCGCCTCGGCGTGCCGTTCCGGAGCCTCGATCTCGAGGTGCCGGAAGTGCGCGCGGCCGACGAGTCGGCGCAGGCCTATGTGCGCCGGGTGGCGCTGGACAAGGCCCGTGCCGGCTTGGCGCAACTGGCCGACGCCGCCGACGCGGTGGTGCTCGGCGCCGACACCGAGGTGGTGCTGGACGATCGCGTGTTCGGCAAGCCGGCCGACGCCGAGGACGCGGCGGCGATGCTGGCGGCCCTGTCCGGGCGCACACACCAGGCGATGACCGCGGTGGCGCTGGTCGCCGCCGGCCGCGAAGAGCTGGTGCTGGTGCCCACGGCGGTGACCTTCGCCGCGTTGTCCGAGCGCGACATCGCCGACTACGTGGCCAGCGGCGAGCCGATGGGGCGGGCCGGCGCGTATGCGATCCAGGGTGGCGCCGAACGCTTCGTCAGCCGTCTCGACGGCAGTTATTCCGGGGTGATGGGCCTGCCCCTGCACCAGACCCACCACCTGCTGCGCACCTTCGGAGTGCTGTGATGTCGCAAGAGATCCTGGTCAACGTCACACCACGCGAGACCCGGGTGGCCGTCATCGAGAATGGCATGCTGCAGGAGCTGCACATCGAGCGCGGCTGGCGCCGCGGCGTGGTCGGCAATATCTACAAGGGCCGCGTGCAGCGGGTGATGCCGGGCATGCAGGCGGCCTTCGTCGAGGTCGGGCTGGAGCGCGCGGCGTTCCTGCACGCCAACGACGTGGTGCGGCCGGCGCCGGTCGGCAATGGCGACACCGAGGAGGCGACGCCATTGCCGGTGTCGGCGGCGGTGCCGATCGTGGAACTGCTGCGCGACGGCCAGGACATCGTGGTGCAGGTGGTCAAGGACCCGATCGGCAGCAAGGGCGCGCGGCTGACCACGCAGATCAGCATTCCCTCGCGCTATCTGGTGCTGCTGCCGCAGTCGCGGGTGATCGGGGTGTCGGCGCGGATCGAGGACGAGGCCGAGCGGCAGCGGCTGAAGACCCTGGTCGCCGACCTGGCCGCCAGCCACGGCGGCTTCGGCTACATCATCCGCACCAATGCCGAGGGCCAGCCGGCCGAGGCCCTGGCCGAGGACATCGCCTACCTGTCGCGGGTCTGGAACGTGGTCGAGCGGCGCGGCCGCGACGGCGCCCCGGCCAGCATCATCTACGAGGACCTGAGCCTGCCGCTGCGCGCGGTGCGCGACCTGATCCGCAAGGACGTGGAGAAGGTCAAGGTGGATTCGCACGAGACCTTCGAACGGCTGCAGGCCTTCGTCGCCAAGTACATGCCGGTGCTGGCCGAGCGCCTGGAGCTGTACACCGGCGACCGTCCGATCTTCGACCTGTACGGGGTCGAGGACGAGATCGCCCGCGCGCTGGACAAGCAGGTGCCGCTGAAGTCCGGCGGCTACCTGGTCATCGACCAGACCGAGGCGATGACCACCATCGACGTCAACACCGGCTCGTTCCTGGGCCAGCGCAATCTCGAGGAGACGGTGTTCCGCACCAACCTGGAGGCGGCGCAGGCGGTGGCGCGGCAGCTGCGGCTGCGCAACCTCGGCGGCATCATCATCATCGACTTCATCGACATGGACGATGCCGAGCACCGCCGGCAGGTGCTGCGCACGCTGGAGAAGGCGCTCTCGCGCGACCATGCCAAGACCACGGTGTACGAGTTCTCGCCGCTGGGCCTGGTGGAGATGACCCGCAAGCGCACCGTGGAGAGCCTGGAGCGGCAGCTGTCCGAACCGTGCCCGGAATGCAGCGGGCGCGGCTCGATCAAGACCGCCGAGACCGTGACCTACGAGATCTTTCGCGAGATCACCCGCGCGGTGCGCCAGTTCGACGCGGCGCGGCTGCTGGTGATCGCCTCGACCAAGGTGGTGGCGCGCATCACCGACGAGGAATCGGCGGCGGTGGCCGAGCTGGAGGAATTCCTCGGCAAGACCATCCGCTTCCAGGCCGACGAACAATACCTGCAGGAGCAGTTCGACGTGGTGTTGTTGTGAGGCCGGGAGTGGGGAATCGGGAATGGGGAATGGGGGAAGAGCGCGCTGTTTGCGCTGACGCATCCCTGGATTCCTCGGCCGAATTTCACACGGCAATGAGCAGTTCGCGCTCTGCTGTTGCGATTCCCCATTCCCGATTCCCCATTCCCCGCACCTGATGCACACCCCGCTGCGCCGCCGCCTGCGCCTGGCTCGCCGTTTCGCGTTCTACGCGGTGGCGATCGGGCTGGTGTGCGTGGCCCTGGCGGTGGGCGCGCTGAGCCAGGCGCTGCCGTTCGTGGAGCGGCATCCGCAGCAGGTGGCGGCGTGGCTGAGCGAGCGCGCCGGGCGGCCGATCCGCTTCGACCGGCTGGAGACGGCCTGGACTCGGCGTGGCCCGCTGTTGCGCCTGGACGGACTGCGCATCGGCGCCGGCGACGGTGTGCGCATCGGCCAGGCCGAGGTGCTGGTGTCGATGTACGCGGGATTGCTGCCCGGACGCTCGTTCACCGAATTGCGCCTGCGCGGCCTGGCGCTGACCCTGCTGCGCGCCGACGACGGCAACTGGAGCGTGCAGGGCCTGCCGACCTCGGGGCAGGGCGGCGATCCGCTGGATGCGCTGGAAGGGCTGGGCGAGTTGCAGGTCATCGATGGACGCCTGCGTGTACACGCCCCGTCGCTGGGCCTGGAAGCGCAGGTGCCGAAGATCGACCTGCGGATGCGCGTGAACGGCGAGCGCCTGCAGGTGGGCGTGCACGGCTGGAGCGATCTGCAACAGGCGCCGCTGACCGCGGTGCTGGACCTGGACCGTCGCAGTGGCGACGGCCAGGCCTACCTGGCGGTGCGCCCGGCGGAACTGGCCGGCTGGGCCGGCCTGCTGCATGCGGCCGGCATCGAACTGCAGGGCGGGGTCGGCGACGTCCAGGCCTGGCTGGACCTGCAGCAGCGCCGGGTCGCCGGGGTGACCGTGGACGCCACGCTGCGCGCGCTGCGCCTGCGCGGTGCGCC
>NZ_AQOJ01000022.1:0-17098 GCF_000364685.1 Xanthomonas sp. SHU 166 | reverse complement strand
AGAACCAACATCGGCTTGTGCCGCAAAGGCGCAATGAAGCGCTAGGCTTCAAAAGGATTGGCGTAAGGAGGTAACCCCGCATCCGTCGCCATCGACAGCGACGGATGCGGGGTACCCCTAGAAGGATCACCCCAGTGACTGCCCCTGGCTTCTAGACACCTCGCGCTGCTGTGTCATCGCTTGCTCCTGAGCAATGACCTGGTTCGCCGCCATCAGCTTGGCATCTGACTGCTCGACCGGAGTCTGCATCGCCTGCTGCACTGGCACATGCGCGCGCAGGTGCGCAGGATCGTTCAATTCTCCTTGAACAGCGATAAGGCGTTCAGGCCCGGCGACAACATGATCCACTCTTGTCAATGCATTGCTGGAGAGCGATGCGCTGGAAGCAGTTGGGTACTGGTCTCCGTTGTCCTTGCATGCAGCGAGAAGGCTCCTGCACACACGCTCACTGTTCTCAT
This sequence comes from Xanthomonas sp. SHU 166, assembly GCF_000364685.1. Lineage (NCBI taxonomy): Bacteria > Pseudomonadati > Pseudomonadota > Gammaproteobacteria > Lysobacterales > Lysobacteraceae > Xanthomonas > Xanthomonas sp. SHU 166. The sequence goes on along the minus strand of NZ_AQOJ01000022.1, from coordinate 16,640 downwards.
CGAATGGCACGCCAGCCTGGCTCCCGAGCCGCTGCACTCCTTCTCTGATTTGCAGGAGCATTGCGTGATCAGGGTGCGCAGGATTGTCGGGGCCAGTTCGGCCACCGTGTTGCTGCGGAGCAGGCCGGAGTTCGGGTGCATGAGGGTCCACATGCAGCAGCCGTTGCGTCTGGCCTCCCTGCTGCAGGTTGAGATCGGTGGTGCCATCGTGGTTTCGGGCGCGCGTCAGATTCTCGCGCGCGACAGAACTCCACTCACCGTTCAAGAACGCATGGCCCTGCCCATGCTTGTTCCAATTGACCAGATCATTGCCCGCGGCATAGAAGCCTGGCCCATTGAAGCGCTCTGGATGCGCGCGGTCCGTGGGGCCGTACTGATGCGCCCCGCCTCTATCCAAGGCACCGATGAACTGCCCTGCGCGATCGTCATGGATGAACAAGCTCTTGATGACGGGGTACTCGTGCGGCAAGTTCTGATGCGCCCTATCTGCATTGAGGGCGGTTGGATTGACGAGTGGATCCGCCAGGACACTTGCCCACGCAGTCGAGAGAGGGCTTTCTCGATTCGCGTTGCGCAGCAAGTTGACGACCGCCGCACCCCTCAAGGCATCGTCACGGCCCAGCTCAAAATAGTCTTTCTGACCTGAGCGCTTGGGGAGAAAACCGTCAATGGCAGCACTGACATCTGCCACAGAGTCATACTGGTTCCCCTCAAGCTTACGAATCATTGTTGCGGCACGTACTTCGTTTTGGTTGTATGCCTTGCCAACCATGGCCGCCAGTTTCACTTGGTCGTCGAGTGACGCGTTCTGATACAGGTTGCTTCGCTGCAGCGGCGCGATGGCACGATCCATCAATTTGTCGATCTGAGCGACATCGCGGTCGTGCACCCACGTGATACCGGCATCCGAGGCCAAGAACGTATCCAACCGCGATTTGACATCCGCATCCAGCGGGCGTCCGTGGTCGTTTCTGATCGCATCTCCATCACGGCCAAGATCCGCGATCGCTCTTGCCGCCTGATCGTCGGTCAACACCGACTGCGGCTGATGCGCCCTCGCCCAGCCCTGGTATGCATTGATCAAGTCCCTCGGAACGTTCTCGCCATTAGGATCATTGGGCTGGTAGTGCTGCCCCAGGTCCGTCTGGATGGTACCGATCGAGTAGCCACTGCTGTCCGCTGGTTCGAGCGTGGGCGTTGAGGCCTTGTCGCCTGCAACAACCAGTCGATATGCATCGTATCGACTCTCGGAGGTGACACCCACAGCGAAGTACAGGGTTGCACGCAGCTCCTTGTCTGTGAGCGTACTCATTGTGCGTCCTCCGGATCCGAACAATCCTTGTCATAAGGCACGTCTTTACCTGCGACATCCGGATAAAGCGCGACAGTGCGACGATAGCTGGAACCATACTTCTCATATCGAATGAGTTGTCCATTTTCCAGCTTGAACTGATCCTTTCGCTCGGAGAACGCCGGGCAAGCGGAGTAGCTCTTTCCTCCGTCGTCGCTGCAGTAGCGGACATACAACGTGTCTCCACGCACCTCTCCCTGCAACTGCCCATCATTGCCGCGAACGTTGGTCCCCTCGCTCCAATCTCCCGTCACGCGATCGCCATGTTGCTGCAGATGCAGACTCAGATAGTGGCCCAAGTCGCATTTCTTGGCATACGCCCACTCCCCGGAGAACGACGGAGATTTGCTCGCGGAAGCGGCTGTAGCACATGAGGTGATCAACGCCATCACCATCACTAGCGCGGCCACCGGAAAACGCGGGCTTGATCGCTCTTGCTCAGCCATCGGTCACTCCTTGGACGTGGGTTGCGGCTCGTATGTGCGGAAGATAGCAACTAGGCCCGGGACGTTCCACAGGTCACCAAGCGCCTTAATTTGCTGAATGTTCTTGCCTCAACCGAGCTAGGATCAATGCAGCCACCCGCTTTCTCCAGGCGGCGCCTCAGAGTCCAGCGCATAGACAGCCCGCTCTTCTCGTACGCGGTTGGACGCCGGTTCGCGCAGCGGCTGTTGTGCGATCTGCAGCAGCAGTTCACGCACGTCGTTCGCTGCGGCGCAGATCGTGATGCCCACTTCCGGCAGCGTCTGGCCGGCACGCTCGGCCGCATCGCCGGCCGCCACTATTCGGGCATTGGCCGAGACGGTGTCAGCCAGCTGAGTGAGCCTGTCGATCTGCTGTTGCGTCACGCGGAACGTGCCGCTGCCGGCATCCGTTGCTGCCTGGATAGCAGCATCGGACCAGGCGCCGCGCGTCGTGTCGGTCCGCTGGGCGGGATAGGACAGCACCTCCAGCACAAGGTCCACTTGCTCGGCCAACAGCTCCAGACAAAGCGCCAGTTCGCCCATGCGCACCTTGGGTTCGGCGGCGCGCTCCTCGGCCTGTGTGCGTGGCTGTGCCAGCCGGACCAGGAAGCGCACGTGGTCGCGCAGCTTCGCCAGGCGGAATTGGCTGTCCTCCGGCAGGAAATAGCCGGGCATGTCGTCGTCGTCCAAACCGTCGTGCGCCATCGTTGCCTCCTCGTTCCATGAAGGGGTCCTCCCGCCATGCGTGGCGGACGGGAAGTCGGGAGGTTCGAAACCGCTAACAGACGGCGGGCGTATTTCCCCGAAGGGTGTTGTATTAGCCGCCCTCCCGACGCAGGCATCGCGTCGGCTTGCGCCCGAGCTTCGGGCACAAAAAACCCACCGGTTTGTCGGAGGTGGGTACCGCTGTTAGGGGAGTTTCGACGCTCCTTGAATTGGAGATTGCTACTGCACGCCATGGCGTGTCAATAGCGATTTGTAGACCATGCATTGGGCAATCGGATTGCTCTGGCGCGATGCCAGTGGCTGCGGAATACTTGCTGCAGACAGCCTCAGCTGGACGCTCGAAGGTAGAGACATGGCGAACGTAATGGAAGAAGTGCACGCAGCGCCTGCCAAACATTCCGAAGAAGGGGCGGCAGCCAACACGCTCAGCTTTCCTTGGCTCGCCGCGGTGATGAGCCACTACTCGCAAGTGACCGAGCAGAACCGCGCTGGCCGATTAGAGCGGTGGAGTTTCATTGTTGGCTTGTTGGGCGCGGGGTTTGGCATGTTGTTCGGCACTGTGCTGGATGGCAAGGCCGGATTCGTCTGTGCGGCAGTGGGAGTCACCATCGAGCTCATTGGCTTTGCAGTCGCCGCGATTTTGCAGATCAAACGAGAGCTACCGGGCTTTAGACAACCCTACGCCACACATGCGGAACAGATGGAGCAGGAGTTTTCCCAGTACCAAGACATCGTCACGGCACTACGCGCGTTTCCGCTTGAGCAGCGCCGTCAACGCGAGACCTTCATGCGTGACCGCCGGACGAACATGCATGAGCGCCTGGGCTTGTTCACCGGAGGAATGGAGAAGCTCGGGATCATGCCGGTGCTGCTCGCCCTCTATCTGCAGTTCAAGGACTGGCATTGGGGTGACTGGAGCGTCCTGAGCAAGATCACGATCATGCAGAGCGTGCTCGCTTTCCTGCTGCTGTTCGCTTACGCACTTTCCTGGCATCTGATCCGATTGCGCGTTCGCGTGCAGACATACGAGCAACTGCTTGGTGAAGCGAACCGGCAAGACACTGCCGCAAGTGGTTGAGCACGCGTCACCGCGTAAAGAACCACTCCATGAACTCCTCGGCAACGTCGGGCGTGAGCTCAAGGACGGCCTCCGCGACCGCGTGCTGCCCCTTCGCCGCGGCGACGGCGGCCAGAGCGCAGGCAAGAAACTCCTGGTCCCAGGCGCGAGAGGACGCAGCCGCGACTAGGGAGGGAAGTTGAGCAAGGGAGTGCACGTAGGCGGCCCGAAGATCCTCGGGGATCTCGGTCTGGCTCTTTGCACGGCAGATCTCGACCCAGGCAGGGAATTGGAAGTAGCCGTGATCCGCCTTGTCGGGTGCGCGTGCCAACGCATCGACGACATGCGGCACGGCCGCGAAGGAAGCTGAATAGACGTCGCCCTGATGCGCAAGTGCGCTCCACAAGGTGAACCATGGCTCTGATCCATCCTCGGATGAGGGGAGCTTCTGTAGCTGCCCCAACAACGCGGGGATGTCGCCGGCTGAGCCATATGCGTGCTGCAGCTCGGACCAGCGGGGATTTTCGAGGCTGAGCACAGTGCTCTCCGATACGCAATTGACTGAGCTGTTAAGAAGGCCAGCTAAAAGGTGCACTCCGCCCCTGTTTCGAAGTTCCAGCGCTTCGCTGGCTACTTGCGCCCACCTACAATGCAGACGCATCAGAATCACCGAATAATTCAGCCCACCGCGCTACTGACTAACAATATCAACCAATTCACGGCGGCGCTGAAGATATTCAGGCCTCGGAGAGCATCGCGATGGGGAGCTCAACTTTCGCCCGTCATACTGTTCAAGCATCGCACCGAGCGCACGGTCCTCACCAACTTTCTCTTTATTAAAGCGAACAGTTAAATCATTTTCGATCCACAAATATCCTTTCTCGAATGCTCGATCTACAAGTATAGAGAGACAGATCCCATTTGATGGATCAAGCCGAATGCTTTGATCTTTGCTCCATGGCACGACATGCGACGCCACGAGAAAATCCCTAGTTTTCACACCTGTGATAGCGCACCTATATCCGTAGTTAGCCTTAACAGCCTCAGAGAATGCTTTTTGCGCACTACCTCTAGTCTTTAAAGTTGCGATAGAATCAGCAACATGATAATTATCTTCTAGAATTTTTAAGCGAAACAGTTCGACCTCATCAGGATCAACTTCCAGCATCTCAGCTTCCGCATCTCCCGGCGAGCCCACAGCGAGCTTATTATCTAATGCCGCAAGAACATCATTAATCGATTTCGCTAGCCGATCAAAATTTGGCTCCAACTGGAGCCATGCGTCATGATTTAATTCAGGATCAAAGAACAGACCATAGCCAGGCCTGCGAATATAATTAGCAACAGCACGCCTGGTTTCCGCATCGAAGGAGTCAATCACTAATGCCAGATCTTCAGAATTCTTCAATTCTGCAAGCGCTTTCTCTACTTTTGCATCAGCTACCGCGCCACCGCTCTCAAAGAGAGACCAAGCAAGAGCAGATCTTTGTGACGTCTTCGCAGCAAGCAACTGAATTTTCTGGGGGGTCAAACCTATGTCACCCCAAGCGAAATTGCTGCTCGGCTCCTTCAGATAAACTCTTAAATGCAAAGTTCTCGCCTCACCTACGAGCTTAATTGCCATCAGATATGGCTGACCTGCACCACGACTACTGATTAGTGAGAACTCATTCTCAGCAGCAGCAAAATCTTGATAAGAGGGGTCCCCAGGAATTGTCTCCGGCGTAAAGTCGCTAGGAGCGAGGGCCATCTTCCATACCTGCGGCGCACCTAGATTCGTTTCCCACTTAAGGTGTGGCCGATCTGCGGATCTAAATACAAACGAGCCCGGGGCTGCTCCGGCAGGCCATTGGTAAGTCAGTGGAATCGAGCCCTCCCCACCATTCGAAACCGAAAAGATGGCAGCCATTGCCTCCAAGAATTCCGGCTTACGAGAGAGCTGAATATAGTCCTTTGTGTAACCGCCTTCCCGCACCTGTCGACCATAGGTGGCTTGATGTGCCGCAGGGCCGTAATATACAACCAACACCCACTCGACAGGTTTCAATGCCATTTAAATCCTCCCAATTATAATGGCTTCAGGCGACTGATGCGCCTCGACTTCCCGCCGACTCTGTGCAGCTAGCGACCGATGGGTTGTGAATCGCAATATCTCGGCCTCTGGAAAGAGGTCACGAACATGCTCGGCGTCGCGATTAGACATGACCCACCTTACGCCGCGCCTTGAGAGATCAGCGCAGATATCAGCTAAATCAATGAGATCTTTCATCTCAAACGGCTTTGCAGTGTACTTATTAAATTTAGCAGTCGGCTCTTTCTCTACACCAGGCTGAGTGTATATAGGAAGATAGGGCGGATCTAGGTAGACAAAGTCTCCACGCCTTGCTCTATCAAGCACTCCACGAAAATCGGAGACGACAATATCCGCTCTAGCCAGGACATTCCCGATAGCTTTCATTGCGGCATTATCAATATCCTTAAATCGCCGATCACCCCACGGGACGTTCATAGCACCAGTACGAGAATTTTCTCTCCAAAGATGATTCCATGAGACCCCATTGAGATACAGAAAACGCGCTGCCCTCTCGACTAGACCAACCGGGGTGGTTGCGCGGACCTCGTAGTAGAACTCCTTCGAATCATTTGCCAGGTACCAATCGAGAAGTGGCCGAAGCTCCAACTGGTAGTCCCTCATAGCCAGCCAGGCCGCGATGAGGTGTTCGTTAAGATCCGCCAAGTGTGATCGGCCCGATACTCGCGAAGCGCAAGCGAGAAACACCGCACCACCACCTAGGAACGGCTCATAGTAGTTCTCGATGTTAGTGGGCACATACGGGAGAATCCGCGGCAGCAGTCGCGACTTGCCTCCAGCCCACCTTATGAACGGCTTGATCGGCGCCGAATTGACCGTCCCATGCTGAGTGTCAAGAGGCACGCTCAGGGCAACCAATGTCATAATTTCCGTACTCTTCTACTTCTGCTCAATGTTGCATGATATGAGATCTGAAGCTCTTACACTGCCCCCCTCTCCCACGCGAGGTTCATATGTCTGACGTGCAACTCGTATGGCCGAACAAGGAGCTCCCGCTTCGTGCGTCGGGTGAGGCCGGCTACGAGTGGGTTCAGCTAGCTGACGCTGAACGACTCAAGCCAGTTAGACTTGAGAAGTTGACAGCGAGCCCGCTGAACACCCAGTCGAATGTGCTCGCTATAGGCGACGGACTGGACGTGATGGAGGCTCTGGCGACCCAGACGACGGTGTTGAATGCCGGAATTCGACTCGTCTACATTGACCCACCATTCAACACACAGGTGAATTTCCGTCAGTACAACGACACCATGCAGCGACCGATGTGGCTTAGCATGTTTAGGGACCGCCTCGCTGCACTACGCCCGCTCCTTTCAACGGATGCAAGCGTATGGGTACATCTTGACGATGCCGAAGTGCATCGGGCCAGAGCCGTCATGGATGAGGTCTTCGGTGAGTCCGCTTTCGTTGCTTCAGTCATCTGGCAGAAGAAAACTACCCGGGACTCGCGCGCGGCCTTTTCATCAAACCATGACACAATCTTGGTTTACGCACCGAGTGGCCCCAAGAAGTGGAAAGCATCGCGTAATCTTCTGGTCAAAGAAGACGCTCATTTGCGGAATCGCGATGATGATCCGCGAGGCCCCTGGGCCGACGCTCCGTTCACGGCACCAGGCTATCGCAAAGCTCAACAGTACGACATCGTGACACCCACCGGACAGGTGCTCCAGCCCCCCCGAGGTCGTTCTTGGTACGCAACCGAACAGACTTATCTCGACTTACTTGCTGATGATCGGATCTGGTTTCCCAAAGGTGGCGAAGGCTCACCTAGGCTGAAACTTTTTGCGCATCAGCTTAGAGGGCTTGTGCCATTCACGGTATGGGGTGCGACAGACACGGGGACAAATGATGAGGCGAAGCGGCATCTCATGACGATGTTTCCGGACAGCGAGGTGTTCGACACACCTAAACCTGAGTCTCTTCTTGAGCGAATCATCCATATTGCGACAAATCCAGGCGAACTTGTAGTCGACATTTTCGGAGGAAGCGGAACAACTGCGGCAGTAGCACACAAGATGCGTCGCCGCTGGATTATTGCTGAGCGCAATGCTCAGACAGCGCTTGAATTCATAGAGCCAAGAATGCAGCGAGTAGTTGATGGAACTGAGCCAGGGGGAGTCACGGAGGCCACGTCATGGGTGGGCGGGGGCAGCTTTCAGATCGTACATGTTTCACCCCGACTCGGAAAACTGACCGGAAACTACCGGCCTGAGGCCGCAAAGCGACACCTTGAATCATTAGAAAGAGCTCGCACCCTTTCAACCATCCGAAAGGTTCAGCCCGCAGCCTGACGAAAAAAATAGGCAACTCCTACAGAGCTATAGAGAGACACTCTCTGAAGGCTATAGATGGATTAGATCAAAAGCCTGTAATAGCCACAGACCTTATTACTGGTTTTTGCCCACACACTACGCAAGACGACTATCAATTTTTGCCACACTCTTGATTGCGTCAAAACCCACCAAACCTCTGCGACGCTGCAAACCACGGCTACGATCGATTTCAACGCGACCAAGAATCTGGCAGGTTCGCTTCCTACACGCCGACACGGGGATGCCTGACAATTTTACGGAGCCTGCTCGATGTCAGTGATAGCGATCGGTGGCCATGCTCGCCGATATGGCTCGCCTTCCTCGCCTTGATCTTCCTGGCATAACACCGCACATCGAACAGAGCGGCAATAACCGCCTTCCATGTTTTCTGGATGACGGCGATAGCATGCGCCATCTGCACCTCTTGCGTGATGCCCTGGATGCCACCGGCTGCCAACTACATGCATACGGTCTTGATGGACAACGACGTGCACCTGCTTGTCAAACCGCCGGAGACTAGGAAGATAGGACAGCTAATGCAGAGACTCGGTCGTTATCACTATGTGGCCATCTTCAATGGTCGTCACGGCCGTAGCGGCACACTCTGGGAAAGACACTACAAGTCATGCCTTGTGGGCGGTCCCGACTATGTATTGCGCTGCTACCGCTACATTGAACTCAACCCGGTACGCGCTCGCCTCATCGACGATCCGACTGCGTATCGCTGGTCAAGTGCTCAGCCAGTCTCGGTCAGCGGGAACACTCTGCACTAACGCCCCATCCTTCCTGGCTCGCTCTGGGGAATGACGCAGCCGAGCGATCCAGCGCTTATCGCACGTTGCTTGATGAAGTCCTAAGCGACGAACTGCTTGCGCCGACATCCGCATTCACCTCCAGCAACACGCGGCCCTCGGTCACGATGCGTTTCGCAATATGGGAGGCCAAGACCCGCCGCTTCGCGGGCGTCAGGCCGGCCCATCGGCCATGCAAACCCGCCACGATCAACGAACAAGTCAACCTGACCCCGTTATCGATTAAGCCAGTTACACTTCAAGCCTTGCAACTTCTCGCAAAATACCTTGAATGATTTACTTCGCTTTGCAATTTCACTAGCGCGAGATTCAATCAATAGCGTAGGACCATCTGCAGCCTTATCATAAGTTGGCATCATTCTTTTGAGCTCAGTGGCGCCAGAAAATCCATCTGTCAATTCACGAAGCTGACCTTCGCCCCAAACTGCCTCATCACAAATCATCCAGTTTTCGATCATTCTATCGACAGCGCCCACAATGAGTAGATCTTCAATCCCTTGAGCCTTAACGGACTCTTCCACTTGCCGCGCAAATTCGTCTGCCGACAAACTCCTTTTTTCCAGATCTACCACAACAATGATCGGATAGTGGCGCCCTTTCCAAAGTCTGACGATCGACGCAATACGCTTTGCGATGGCTTCAGCACTAACGCTATTTCCATTTAGGTTAGTAAGTCGAACAGGACTACCCTGACAAATCGCCTGAACGAACCTCTGCTCAGTTATTCCATCAACCAAATATGCAGGCCGCATTCATATCTCCAATGCATTAGCCAAATAATAATAACCTAGGCCAAATCCAGTATTATTCACCTCAGCCTTAAGGTCATCCACATTTGAAACCCTGAAAGCTTTTGTCCCCTCCTTGGTATAATTAACCACGATCATTTCCTCAACATCAAGCGAGTTTATCAACGTTTCGCTATGAGTAGAAACTATTACGAAACCGCCATCAGACACAGAATCCCTCAGAAGCCTAACTATCTCTCTTTGCATTAGTGGATGAAGATAGTTTTCAGGCTCCTCTAAAAGTAGCGCAGCATTAGAAGTGACAAGCCGGAGAACAAGTGATATCCACTTCACAGTGCCATCAGAGAGCGCAGACAATGGCTGAACAGATGCTCCTTCGCCCTCGCCTATTCTAAATTTGCACCTTAAAGTATTTTCAAATGGGTCATTAACGACCTCAACCGAAGATATTGATGGAACCGCAATTCTTATCAAGCCGAGTACGGATTTCCATTTAGGAAGAATGGGCTCAACTTCCCCGCCAGTATAATAATACCTCTCATCATAGAAACTCTTACCACGCTGGATTGCGTAAAGAGTTGCCGCCAATCCCGAACCATCCGTTCCAATTCCAGGACGCCGGCTACTATCCTCATGCTTTTTAACGTTACTAGGAACAACATTAAGAACAAAGCGCCCCGCAAAATCTTTAGCAACCTCGGAGACAACCTGATCAGAATGGCGCATAAAATATGCCAGCATATGATCTTTGAAGAATCCAGAAATTTGCAACGACTTCGACTCTTGACTTAACCACCTAAAACTCTCTATTTTTTTCGATGCATCTACATGCAAGGCGTCACCGGAATATTTAACGCTAATATAATTGTGCTCGCGCACTCTATCAAAGCGAGTTATCTGCAAATTCTGATTTGCAAAATAGACATTCTGATTATTCGCATCGAAGCAAATTCTAAAGCTATAAAAATAATTGTAAGTAACTGAATCCACCTTGATAGAACCTTGCAATCTTGCGGACAAGGAACTTTCAAATTCAAGGTTTCCTATCTTTGTAAATACCTGCGCCACCCCACCTACCCGCGCCACCGCGTCCCCCACGGTTTCTGATGAAGCAGCCCTTAAAAACTCAAAAAACAATATTATATTTGTTTTCCCCGCCCCATTCGGGCCAACAAGTACATTTAGGCCCGGCTTTATATCTAGATCAAAGTCTCTTAGCGATCTAAACCCTGAAACTGATAGATTGTGAAGCATGGATTTCTCCTTCAAACCTGCGTGAGCGGGGGTAAAATTTTGACCTGCCACGTATCAGTTAAAAAGAAAAAGGCGACCCAAAGGCCGCCCATTCTTGAGCAGATGCGAGAATCTCAAACCCCAACCGGATTAGCCTTCTCCGGATCAATCTTGTACTGCTTGATCGCTCGGGCCACATCCTTGCCGGTCATCTTCCCCTCCTTCGCCAACGCCGCAATGGCGGCATGCGCGATGTAGTACCGATCGACCTCGAAGAACCGGCGCAGGTTGGCACGCGTATCCGAACGGCCGAAGCCGTCGGTGCCCAGCACGGTGTAGTGCATCGGCACGAAGGCGCGGATCTGGTCGGCGAAGGCGCGCACGTAGTCGGTGGCGGCGATGGCCGGGCCCTGGCGGCCTTCCAGCAGCTGGGTGACGAACGGCTTGCGCTGTTCGCCTTCCGGGTGCAGGCGGTTCCAGCGCTCGGCGTCGAAACCGTCGCGGCGCAGTTCGTTGAAGCTGGGGCAGGACCAGATGTCGGCGGTGACGCCGAAGTCCTTGTCCAGCAGCTCGGCGGCGGCGATGGCTTCGCGCAGGATGGTGCCCGAGCCCAGCAGCTGCACGCGCAGTTCGCCCTTCTTGGGCTTGCCGGCGTCCTTGAGCAGGTACATGCCCTTGATGATGCCGTCTTCCGCGCCCGCCGGCATTTCCGGGTGGGCGTAGTTCTCGTTCATCAGGGTGATGTAGTAGTACTCGTCCACCTGCTCCTGCATCATCCGCTGGATGCCGTACTGCATGACCACGGTGACTTCGTAGCCGAAGGTGGGGTCGTAGCTGCGCACGTTGGGGATGGAGCCGGCGATGACCTGGCTGAAGCCGTCTTCGTGCTGCAGGCCTTCGCCGTTGAGCGTGGTGCGGCCGGCGGTGCCGCCGAGCAGGAAGCCGCGGGTGCGCATGTCCGCCGCCTGCCAGGCGATGTCGCCCACGCGCTGGAAGCCGAACATGGAGTAGTAGATGTAGAACGGCAGCATCGGCACGTTGCTGACCGAGTAGCTGGTGCCGGCGGCCAGCCACGAGGAGATGGCGCCCGGCTCGCTGATGCCCTGCTGCAGCACCTGGCCGGACTGGTCCTCGCGGTAGAACATCAGCTGGTCGGCGTCCACCGGCTTGTACTTCTGGCCGAACGGGGCGTAGATGCCGATCTGCCGGAACATGCCTTCCATGCCGAAGGTGCGCGCTTCGTCGGCCACGATCGGCACGATGCGCGGGCCCAGTTCCTTGTCGCGCAGGGCGATGTTGAGGCTCTGCACGAAGGCCATGGTGGTGGAGTAGGTGCGCTCGCCGCTGTCCTTGAGCAGGCGCTCGAACTTGTCCAGGCCCGGGGCCGGGATGGACAGGTCGGCCTTGCGGCGGCGCTGCGGCAGGTAGCCGCCAAGGGACGCACGGCGCTCCTGCAGGTACTGCACTTCCGGCGAGTCCGGGCCGGGGTGGTAGAACGGCACCTGCTCGGCGTCGGCCAGCTGCTTGTCGCTGAGCGGGATGTTGAAGCGGTCGCGGAACGCGCGCACGGCGTCGTCGTCCAGCTTCTTGGTCTGGTGGGTGGGGTTCAGCGCCTCACCGGCCGAGCCCATGCCGTAGCCCTTGACGGTCTTGGCCAGGATCACGGTGGGCATGCCCTTGGTGTTCACCGCCTGGTGGTAGGCGGCGTAGACCTTGTGCGGATCGTGGCCGCCGCGGTTCAGGCGCCAGATGTCGTCGTCGGACAGGCCGGCGACCATGGCCGCGGTCTCTGGGTACTTGCCGAAGAAGTTGGCGCGGGTGTACGCGCCGCCGAAGGCCTTGCAGTTCTGGTACTCGCCGTCGACGGTTTCCATCATCAGCTTCTTGAGGACGCCGTTGGTGTCCTTGGCCAGCAGGGCGTCCCAGTAGCCGCCCCACAGCAGCTTGATGACGTTCCAGCCGCCGCCGCGGAACACGCCTTCCAGCTCCTGGATGATCTTGCCGTTGCCGCGCACCGGGCCGTCCAGGCGCTGCAGGTTGCAGTTGACCACGAAGATGAGGTTGTCCAGGCCTTCGCGGCCGGCCAGGGCGATGGCGCCCAGGGTCTCGGGCTCGTCGCTCTCGCCGTCGCCGATGAAGCACCACACCTTGCGATCGGACTTCTCGATCAGGCCGCGGTGCTCCAGGTACTTCATGAACTGCGCCTGGTAGATGGCGCTGAGCGGGCCCAGGCCCATCGACACGGTGGGGGTCTGCCAGAAGTCCGGCATCAGCCACGGGTGCGGATAGGAGGAGATGCCCTGCCCGTCCACTTCCATGCGGAAGTTGTTGAGCTGGTCTTCGCTGATGCGGCCTTCCAGGAAGGCGCGGGCGTAGATGCCGGGGGAGCTGTGGCCCTGGATGTACAGCAGGTCGCCGGGATGCTTGTCCGAGGGCGCGCGCCAGAAGTGGTTGAAGCCCACGTCGTACAGGGTGGCGCTGGAGGCGAAGGAGGCGATGTGGCCGCCCAGGTCGCCCGGCTTGCGGTTGGCGCGGACCACGGTGGCCATGGCGTTCCAGCGGATGATCGAGCGGATCTTCCACTCGATGGCCGCGTCGCCCGGGCTCTTGGCCTCGTTGGCGGGGGCGATGGTGTTGACGTACTCGGTGGTCGGCGAGAACGGCAGGTAGGCGCCGGAACGACGGGTCAGCTCGACCATGTCCTCCAGCAGCTGATGCGCGCGCTCGGGGCCTGCAACATCGATGACGGCCTTGAGCGATTCGATCCACTCCTGGGTTTCAGTGGGATTCGGATCGTTCTGCAGCACCTCGTTCAACCAGTTCATAACGCTCCCGTAGGTCGCACGCACGCGCGCGATGGCATGTGTTTTCTCGAAGCCTGCAAGTGTAGCGCAACCGCCTCGCAGGACCTCGTACGCCAGCGTATGGAACGGACTGTCACATTGGCCCGGGACACGCGGCGGGACAGTGCGGGCAGCCGCTGCGCCGGGCGGCCGCGGCTGCGCTTATGATCGGGCTCCAGGCCCCCGAGGAGCGCCGCCATCGCCCTTGCCTCGTCAGCGCAGGACGCCTCCGCGGTCGCCTGGCGGCACAGCCTGCGCACGCGGCTGCTGCTGTGGGGCAGCCTGCTGCAGGTGGCGCTGCTGCTGGGCCTGGCCCTGCTGTTCTACGTGGGCGCGCGCGAGGTGATGGTGCGCAACGCCCGCGAGGAAGTGGCCGGGCTGACCCAGCAGACCGCGCGCAGCCTGGATGCCACGCTGGGCTCGGTGCAGGTGAGCGGGCGCACCCTGGCCGCCGCCGCGAGCGGGCTGGGCCGGCAGCCGTTCAACCTGCGCAACCTGCTGCAGGCCACGCTGCAGGGCGACCCGGACATCGCCGGCGCCTTGCTGGTGATCGAGCCCGGCGCACTGAAGGACGACGGCCGCGGTTTCGCCTGGCACCTGCGGCGCACCGCTACCGGGGTGCTGGAACAACCGGTGGAGGCGCTGGGCTTCGACGCGCGCAGCATGCCCTGGTACCGGCGCACCCTGGTCACGCCGGCGCCGTGGTGGTCCGAGCCGTACAGCGATGCCAGCACCGGCGGCGCCTACCTGACCACCTACAACCTGCCGCTGCGCCTGCCCGGCGACGGGCCGCAGGCGCCGGCGATCGGCATGGTGAGCGTGGACGTGCCGCTGCAGCGGCTGCAGGCCATCGTCGCCGAGCTGCCGGCCAACAGCGGGCTGCAGCCGATGCTGCTGTCGCCGGACGGGCTGTTCGTGCTGCATCCGGACCCGGCGCTGCGCTTCCGCCGCACCCTGGAGGCACACGTGGCGCGGGCGCGGCCGGACCTGTCGCCGCTGGCGCAAGCGGCCGACACCCACAGGCCGGTGCGCTTCGAGCACACCGCGCCGGACGGCACCCGCTACCTCACCCAGAGCGCGGCGGTGGGCGACACCGGCTGGACCTTCGCGCTGAGCGTGTCGGAGGACTACATCCTGGCCGGGCTGGACCGCATCGTGCTGTGGGGCGCGCTGGCCGGTGCCGCCGCGCTGGCGCTGTGGCTGTGGCTGCTGCACCGCTACACGGTGCGGCTGGTGCGGCCGATCGAGGACCTGACCGACTCGGCGCTGCACTTCAGCCAGGGCGCGTTCGACTATCCGCTGCGCCACGTCGAGCGCGCGGACGAAGTGGGGGTGATGGCGCGCGCCTTCGACAGCGCGCGCGGCTCGATCAAGCGCCAATTGGACGAGATCGCCACGTTGGCGCAGGCGCGGCAGCGCATGCAGAGCGAACTGTCGATCGCGCGCGACATCCAGTTGGCGATGCTGCCGGTCGGGCGCACCTTCGACAGCGCCCACAAGCATCTGGAGACCTATGCGCTGCTGGAACCGGCGGAGATGGTCGGCGGCGATTTCTACCAGTTCTTCGAGACCGAGCCGGGGCTGCTGTGGTTCGTGGTCGGCGACGTGTCCGACAAGGGCGTGCCGGCGGCGCTGTTCATGGCGCGGGCGATGACCGTGCTGGAGATCGCCGCGCGCCGGCACACGCGCCCGGACGCGATCCTGATCGCAGCCTCGCAACGGCTGGTGGAAGGCAACGAGCCGTGCATGTTCGCCACCGTGCTGTGCGGGCTGATCGACGTGCACAGCGGCGACTACTGGCTGTCCAGCGCCGGCCACGAGCCGCCGTTGCTGCTCGGCGCCGATGGCCACGCGGCACTGCTGCCGCTGGAATCGGGACCGCCGCTGGGGCTGGAGCCGCAGTCGCGTTATCCGGTGGTGCATGGGCGCCTGGCCGCCGGCGCCACCTTGCTGAGCTACACCGACGGCATCACCGAGGCGATGGATGCGCAGGAGCAGGCCTACGGCGAGGCGCGGCTGCTGGCGGCGCTGCAGCCCGGCGCCGATGCCCAGGCGCAGTGCGCCGCGGTGCTGGCCGACGTGCAGGCGTTCACCGCGCCGGCACCGCAGTCCGACGACATTACGCTCCTGGCGATCCGGCTGCGCCAGGATCCGGCACGGGAGGCGACGCGATGATGCTGCGATGGCAGATGGAACCGGCAATCGACGCACTGGCGCAGTTGAGCGACAGCGTGGAGGCGGCGCTGCGGCGCCACGGCGTGAGTGGCGAACAGGTCAGCCGCACCCGGCTGATCGTCGAGGAACTGGCCTGCAACACGCTGGAGCACGGCCACCTGCGCCGCGCCCCGCTGCCGGTGGACGTGATCGTGCACCTGCAGCCCGACGCGCTGGTGCTGGAATTCCACGACAGCGGCCCGGCCTTCGACCCGCGCGATGCGCCGGTGCCGGACCTGGACGCGGACATCGCCGAACGCCCGATCGGCGGCCTTGGCCTGCACCTGGTGCAGCAACTGGCCGATCGCCTGGACTACCGCCACGACGCCGGCCGTAATGTGGTGCGCATCGTGTTGCTGCAACCTGCCGATCCCCCTCTTCAGGAGTCGCCCGCATGACCACGTTGAGCCTGCAGATCGACCCGGCGCAGGACAAGCGCCAACGCCTCACCCTGAGCGGGCGCCTGGACACGCACACCTACCAGGCCCTGGACGAGGCGCTGGCGCCGCTGCTGGCCACGCCGATCACCACGTTGGTGCTGGACCTGTCGCACCTGGACTACATCAGCAGCGCCGGCATCCGCTCGATCTTCAAGGCGCGCAAGGTGCTGGCCGCGCGCGACGGCCGGGTGCTGGTGGTGAACCCGCAACCGCAGATCCGCAAGGTGTTCGATGTGGTCAAGGCGGTGCCGTTGAACGAGATCTTCACCTCGGTGCAGGAACTGGACGAGTACCTGGACGAAATGCAGCGGCGGGTGCTTGCCGATGGCGCAATGCGTCGGGACTGAAGT
>NZ_AQOJ01000021.1:0-5476 GCF_000364685.1 Xanthomonas sp. SHU 166 | reverse complement strand
GGCGGGCGCCGCTGCCGGAGGCGCCGCAGGTGCAGCCAGCAGCGGCGAGGCCAGCAGCAGGCCGGTGCAGCACAGGAAGGTCAGTCGTCGTGGGAACAAGGGCATCGGGATCGGCCTGGGCAGGAGGCGCGCAGCGCGCGCTCAGAAGGTGAGCTTGACCTGCAGCCCCACCGCCAGCGCGTTGTCGGTGCGCGCATAGGCGAAGGTGCCGGGGTTGACGATGTACTGCACGTCCGGCCGCAGCATCAGCCACGGCGTCAGCTGCGCGCTGTAGGACAGTTCGTAGAGTTCCTCGGCGGTATCGAGCGCGAACACCGGCGCCTCCGGCGGCACGCCGGCATCGAGCAGCGCCGCGCGGCGCGCGTCGAGCAGGCGATGGTTGATGTCGGCGCCGACGTAGCCCAGCGCGATGCGGTCCTGGCTGCGCCGGCCGATGCCCTGGTACACGCCGCCCACGGCGTACCAACGGGTGATCTGCGCGGTGGCATGGTCGGACACCATGTATTGGGCGAAGCCAGTGAGGCCGCGGCCGCGCTCGCCGCCGGGCGAATACAGCTTCTGCTCCACCAGCAGGTAGGCGCCGTCGCGGCCGGTGGTGGCGCGCGGGTCCAGGCCCTTGCGCGGCACCCGCGAGGAGTCGTAGTAGCCGCCGAACTTGTAGGTGCCCGGATAGGCGCCGCCGGCGCCGGGCGTCCAGGTGAGTTCGACGGGAAACAGCGAGCCGGTGGTGCCGCGCGCGGTCAGGTCGAACGCGGTGTGCACGTTGTTGTTGGTGCTGGGGTTGACCTGGAACCAGCCGACCCGCAGGTTCGCCGCCGGCGTCAGTTGCTGCGCCACTTCCGCGCCCCAGCGTGCGTTCGGATAGTTGTACCAGCCGCTGTTGCCGGACATCGCCAGCGGATGCGCGCAGAACGCGGCGTTGACGAAGTTGGTCAGCAGCGTGTGCGCGCCGAACTGGTTGCCCATCGCGTAGAAGCCGGCCTTGATGTAGCTGCGCCCGTCGTTGAAGCGGCGGTCGTAGCTCAGTTCGGTCAGCCGGGTGAACTGGCCGCCGTAGGCTTCCTGGATCGGGAAGCGGTTGCCGAGCAGATCGGCCGAGGTGCTGCGGCCGCGGCGGTCGTTGACGGTCACGTGCAGCGTGCCGCCGCCCCAGCCGGCCAGTTTCGCCAGGTCCAGGTCCACGCCCAGCCGCACCTGCTGCGCATAGCGCGCGCCGCGCTCGCCGCGACCGCCGTCGACCAGACCCATGGCTTCGCCGACGTAGTCGCCGCGCACGTTGACGCCGCGCTGCAGCCAGTCGCTGCGCGTGCCGTCCCAGTCGCCGGTCAAGGTGCTGTGCACCAGGTCGGCGGCGTCCTGCGCAGCCGCGACCGCCGGGACGAAGGCGATGGCCGCGGCCAGCAGCGACCAGGCCGGCAGCGACGGTACGCGTCGCAGCACGACAGCGCCAGCGGATGCAGCGCCGCTCACGGCGCCACCGCCAGCGGTGCGCTCAGCGGCGAGGTCGCGCCATCGTCGCTGGTGACGGTGGCGGTGAGTGTGGCAAGCACCGCGCTGTCGCCGTCCAGCGGCAGCGCGAAGCGGCCCTGTCCCTGCGCATCCACCGCCGCTTCGACGCGGCCGAGATAGCGTTCGGCTTCGTCGTCGCCGCGGTGGCGATTGCCGAACAGTTCCACCGTGTAGAGATGGCCGGGGCGGCCGACGAAGCTGCCCTGCACCTGCGGCACGCCGGCACCGCGTTCGATCGTGCGTAACTGCGGGGCGGCCTGGCCGAAGTTCGGCGCAGGCTGGCAACCGTCCGCCGCCGTAGCGCCGCAGATCGTCGCGCGCTTGCGCGGGTCCGGATCGACGCCGATGCCGCGCGAGCCGACGAAGGGCGCATGCTCCAGGCCCGGCACGCCGAACACGATGGCGCCGCGCGGCTGGCCGGGCACGCAGGCGCCGCCGGCGAAACAGCGCTCGATCTTCAGGCCGTTGCCGGACAGCAGGTTAGCGCTGAACCGGTTGGGCTCGCTGCGCGGCTGCGGGCGCACCGCGATGCCGATGCCGTTGCCGGTCAGGCGGTTGCCCTCGATCAGATTGTCGCGGCCGGTGACGCTGACCCCGATCGAATTGCCGGCGAAGTCGTTGTCGGCGATGGTGTTGCGGTTGCCCCAGTTGATCTGCAGCCCGTCGGAATAGCGCTCGAAGCGGTTGCGCAGCACGGTGTTGTCGTTGCCCCACAGGATCTCGATGCCCTGCGAGGGCTCGGGGTTGGCATCGGTGGAGCGGAACACGTTGTCGGCCACCAGGTTCCAGGCCGCGCCGCGGGTCAGTTCCAGGCCGTCGCCGTTGTCGAGGAAGGTGTTGCGCTCGATGCGGTTGCGCACCGTGGTGGTGGCGGTGGACTGGCCGTTGCCGTCGTCGCCGGTCAGCATCACCCCGGCGCCGCCGTGGTTGGCGACGATGCGGTTGTCGCGCAGCACATTGTCGCTGGCGCGGTTGAGCAGCACGCCGATGCAGAAGTTGCGGATCTCCAGGCCGCTCAGTTCCACGCCCTGGGTGTCGCGCAGCACCAGGCCGGGCAGCGTGGTGCTGCGCACGTTGGTGCCGAACTGGCCCTTCTCGGCGCCCGGGCAGGCGGCGGTGCCCTTGCCGCGGATGTAGCCGGCACCGTCGATGGCGATGTACTGGCCGTCGTGCGCCCGCGCCAGGCCCACCACCTGCAGCGGCCCCTGCAGCGCCGGCAGCGGTGCGCGCGGGCGGATCACGTACGGCGGCGTGCCCACCGCGGCGATCTCGATGCGGTAACGGCCGGGGGCCTGGTTGGCGGTGGTGATCGCCCAGCGCAGGGAGCCCGGGGCATCGTCGTCGGCGTAGCGGTCCACGGTGAGCACGCTGCGCTCCGGCGGCGGCGGCTCGGCCTGGTAGGCGCACACGGCGCCGGGAAGCAGGGCCGCGAGCAGGGCCAGGCCGCGGGAAAACGCACAGGACATGCACCATCTCCAACAGAATCGGGACCGCACCGGCGGCGGGCGGCGCCGCGGCCGCCAGCGGGCACGCGTCGTGCGCTGTCAGGCGCCGGGACAGCGGCAACGCTAGTTTTATCGCACTGCACCATTCAAGTGCGAATATCGATTCGCGGTGCGTTTATCGCACAGTCGCGCACTTCGCCCAGCCCCTCGGGCACTCCACGGGCGGCAGCCGGCACCAGGCGCCGCGCTATCATCGGCGCCCGCGTGGCCGCCGGCCGCCCACCGCCGGAGAGCAGCATGTCCCCGATCCGCCCCTACCTCGACACGACTCCGCAGCTGGGCGCGCGCGTCTATGTCGACCCGGCCTGCACCGTGATCGGCGACGTGGTGCTGGAGGACGACGTGTCGGTATGGCCGGGCACGGTGATCCGCGGCGACGTCAACTACGTGCGCATCGGCGCGCGCAGCAACATCCAGGACGGCACCATCATCCACGTCAGCCACCACAGCCCGTTCAACGCGGCCGGCTACCCGACCCTGATCGGCGCGGACGTGACCGTGGGCCACGGCACCATCATCCATGCCTGCACCATCGAGGACCTGTGCCTGATCGGCATGGGCGCCTGCATCCTCGATGGCGCCACGGTGAAGAAATACGGCTTCGTCGGTGCCGGTGCGGTGGTCGGCCCGGGCAAGACCGTCGGCGAGGGCGAGCTGTGGCTGGGCAATCCCGCGCGCAAGGCGCGCATGCTCAGCGACAAGGAGATCGAGAGCCTGCACTACTCGGCGCAGCACTACGTGCGGCTGAAGGACCGTTACCTCACCGGCAACGGCTGAGGCCACTGCGGTGGTTGCGGCACCTGCGCCGCGGCTGGCGTGCGCCGCGCGCTTGCGCGACACTAGGCGCCTCTGGCGTGGGGACGCCACCGAACGAATGGAATCGCCGATGATCAAGATCTCGCTGCGCGGCCTGCTGGCCGTTTTTTTCTGCGCGCTGTGCGCCACCGCCGGCCCGGCCCTGGCCCAGGACAACGGCCCGGACATGACCGCCGAGCAGTTCGTCGGCTCGCTGCATTTCCGCGACGGGCATATCGAACTGCCGCAGGCCAAGGTGCATTTCGACCTCGGCCCGGCGTTCCGCTTTCTGGACAAGGCCGACGCGCGCAGGGTGCTGGAGAGCTACTGGGGCAACCCGCCCGACGACGACGTGCTGGGCCTGATCGTGCCGCGCCAGCCCGCGCTCGACGAGAAGGGCAGTTGGGCGGTGGTCGTCACCTATTCCGACGACGGCTACGTGTCCGACGAGGACGCCAGCAAGATCGACTACCAGGCCATGCTCAAGGACATGCAGGAGGAGACGCGCGAGTCCAACGCGCAGCGCAAGAAGGCCGGCTACGAGCAGGTCGACCTGATCGGCTGGGCGGTGCCGCCGCTCTACGACACCGGCAGCAAGAAGCTGTACTGGGCGCGCGAGCTGGCGTTCGCCGGCGAGCGCGAGCACACCCTCAACTACGACATCCGCGTGCTCGGCCGGCATGGCTACCTCAGCCTCAATGCGGTCTCGGGCATGGGCGAACTGGCGCAGGTGCGCGAGGGCATGCAGCAGTTGCTGCCGATGGCCGAGTTCGACAGCGGCGCCCGCTATGCCGACCACAACCCGTCCACCGACAAGATCGCCAGCTACGGCCTGGCCACCCTGATCGGCGGCGGCCTGGCGGCCAAGGCCGGCCTGTTCGCCAAGCTGGGCCTGTTGTTGGCCAAGGCCTGGAAGCTGCTGCTGGTCGGCCTGATGGCGCTGGTCGCCGGCGTGCGCAAGCTGTTCTCCGGGCGCCAGCGCGACGGCGGCACGGTACGCTGATCGGCGCCGCCGGCGTGCTGGGCAATTCACGCCACGCCGGCTAAAGTGCCGCTTCGGAGCAGGACGCAGTCGAGAGCAGCATGCCGCCACAGGCAGCCGGCCGAACGGAAGGACGGCCTCCCCACATCGCAGGTGCCCGTGTCCGCCGCACCACCTGGCGGCGGTAAGCGGCATGCTCGATACCTACCGCGAAGTCATCACCCCCGAGGGCGTGCCGCTGCATCTGCCGGCCGCCGGTGCGGTGCCGCGCGCGCTGGCCTGGCTGATCGACCTGGCGCTGCGCTTCGCCCTGCTCACCGCCATGGGCATGTTCCTCGGCCTGCTCGGCGGCCTCGGCCAGGGCCTGTACCTGGTGGCGATGTTCCTGGTGTTCTGGGCGTACCCGATCGTGCTGGAGGGCTGGCGCGGCCAGACCCTGGGCAAGCAGGCGCTGGGCCTGCGCGTGGTGGCGCGCAACGGCGCGCCGGTGGGCTGGATGGCCGCGATCACCCGCAACCTGCTGCGCACCGTGGACATGCTGCCGTTCGGCTACGCCGTCGGCCTGATCGCCTGCCTGTTCGACCCCCATTCGCGGCGCCTGGGCGACCTGGTCGCGGGCACGCTGGTGGTGCACCAGCCGCCGCGCGCGGACGAGGCGCTGCCGCCGATCGCCAGCGCGCTCGCG
>NZ_AQOJ01000020.1:0-19502 GCF_000364685.1 Xanthomonas sp. SHU 166 | reverse complement strand
TCTCCGCGGCGTTGCGCTGAGCGGCGCGCGGCGCCTGCCGCGAACGCCCCGCGACCGGCTAGAATCGCCGGTCATTGCGGCCGGCCCCATCGGTCGGCCGCGCTCCCGGCGCGCAGGCTGCGGCCGCCGCCACCGGCATCAGGAACCCCCATGAGCATCAAGAGCGACCGCTGGATCCGCCGCATGTCCGAACAGCACGGCATGATCGCGCCCTACGAGCCGGGCCAGGTCAAGCAGGTCGACGGCCAGCGCATCGTCAGCTACGGCACCTCCAGCTACGGCTACGACGTGCGCTGCTCGCGCGAGTTCAAGGTGTTCACCAACATCAACTCGACCATCGTCGACCCCAAGCACTTCGACCCCAAGAGCTTCGTCGACATCGAGGCCGACGAGTGCATCATCCCGCCCAACAGCTTCGCGCTGGCGCGCACGGTGGAATTCTTCCGCATCCCGCGCGACACCCTGGTGGTGTGCCTGGGCAAGAGCACCTATGCGCGCTGCGGCATCATCGTCAACGTCACCCCGCTGGAGCCGGAGTGGGAAGGCCACGTGACCCTGGAGTTCAGCAACACCACGCCGTTGCCGGCGCGCATCTACGCCAATGAAGGCGTGGCGCAGATGCTGTTCTTCCAGTCCGATGCCGACGACGTCTGCGAGACCAGCTACAAGGACCGCGGCGGCAAGTACCAGGGCCAGACCGGCGTGACCCTGCCCAGGACCTGATCTCCCACTCCCTTCCTTCCGACAGCACAAGGAGCGCGCAATGAACGACCCCAATCCCTACCAGGCCCCCGACGCGGCGTTGCCGCCCGCGCTGCCGGGCATCGCCGACGGTGAGACCCTGGCCGGACGAGGCGAGCGCCTCGGCGCGGCGCTGATCGACGGCGTGATCTCGCTGGCGACGTTCCTGCCGGTGGCGGCGCTGACCGGCTATTTCGGCAAGGTCATGGACGCCGCGCGCAGCGGCGTGCAGGTGCCGTTCCTGACCACCCTCGGCTACGGCGTGCTGGGCATGGTGATCTTCCTGCTGGTGCAGGGCTACCCGCTGGCCAAGAGCGGCCAGACCTGGGGCAAGAAGCTGCTGTGGATCCGCATCGCCGACCTGGACGGTGGGCAGCCGCCGTTCTGGCGCCTGATCGTGCTGCGCTATCTGTCGACCCAGGCGATCTCGCTGGTGCCGATCGTGGGCGGCATCTACGCCCTGGTGGACGCGCTGTTCATCTTCCGCCAGGACAAGCGCTGCCTGCACGACCTGATCGCCGGCACCCGCGTGGTCAACGTCCGCCGTTGAGCCAGCGGTCCCGACGCAGTCGCGGGGTGGGGATCGCCCAGGCGAATCCCCACTCCCAAATCCCCAATCCCGGCCCCACCTACTTGCCGCGGCCGAACAGCATGCCGACGCCGACCGCGACCAGGATCGCCGGCCACCAGGTGGCGATCAGCCGGCCCAGGCTCAGGTTGGTCCAGCCCAGGTTGTTGGCCAGGAACACCAGGCCGATCACGATCAGCACGATGGCGGCGATCACATTGGATTTCATGGAGGCGCAGCTTCCGCAAAAAGGGCGCCTATCGTAGCCGCTGGCGCCACGCCGCAACACGCGCCTGCAACTCCTCGGCCGGCAGGCGCTGTGCGGTGCCGCTGCCCCACACCGGGCCGGGCCACGCCGCATCGTCCGGGTGCCGCCCCAGCACGTGTACGTGCAGTTGCCGCACCACGTTGCCCAGCGCGCCGATGTTGAGCTTGTGCACGCCCGGCTCCTGCCGCAGCAACTGCGAGAGCTGGTTGATCTCGGCCAGCAGCAGGCGCTGCTGGCCGCCGTCCAGGTCGATCCACTCGCTGGCCTCGGCCACCCGCGGCACCAGCACCAGCCACGGGAAGCGCGCGTCGTCCATCAGCCGCACCTGCGACAGCGGCCCGTCGGCGACGAACGCGCTGTCGGCCTGCAGCCGCGGGTCGAGGACGAAGTCGGCCACGCCGCGGCTCAGCCCAGGTGCTCGGCGAGGAACGCCAGGCTGCGTTCGCGGGCGAGCTCGGCGCTGTCGGCGTCGTAGTGGTTCGGGTCCACGTGGCGGTCGAAGCCGTGGCCGGCCGGGTACA
Organism: Xanthomonas sp. SHU 166; assembly: GCF_000364685.1. Taxonomy (NCBI): domain Bacteria; kingdom Pseudomonadati; phylum Pseudomonadota; class Gammaproteobacteria; order Lysobacterales; family Lysobacteraceae; genus Xanthomonas; species Xanthomonas sp. SHU 166. The sequence goes on along the minus strand of NZ_AQOJ01000020.1, from coordinate 17,404 downwards.
CGAAGGTCTGCATCTGCGGCAGCTTCTCGCGGTGCTGCTGGATCGACTCGGCCGGGATGCTGCCGTCCTGCGCGCCGAAGTGGAACAGCACCGGTGCCTTCGGCTCCTCGTCCAGGAACTGGGTGTTGCGACCGCCGTAGTAGCTCACCGAGGGCAGGCCCAGGCGCAGCGCCGACAGCAGCGCGACGCTGCCGCCCCAGCAGTAGCCGAGGGTGCCGACCTTGCCGGCCGGCGCCAGCACCTGCGCGGCCGCCTGCACGATGTCCAGGGCGCGGTCGAAGCCCAGCGCACCGACCAGCTCCAGGCCCTTGCGCACGCCGTCCTGGTCGTAGGCCAGCTGCGCGTCCTTCTCGACCGGATCGAACAGTGCCGGCGCCAGCACCTCATAGCCGTGGGCGGCGTAGCGGTCGGCGACCTCGCGGATGTAGTCGGTCACCCCGAAGATTTCCTGGATGACGACCAGGCCGCCGCGCGGCGTGCCCTCGGGCAGGGCGTGCCAGGCGGAAACCTGGCCGTGAGCGGTGTCGAGGGTGGTCCAGTGGCCCATGCGGGGAATCCTGTGGAGTGGGGGAGCGGCGATTATCCATCGCCCGGGCTAAGCCGGGGTGAGCGGGCGCACACCGGCCGGGCCGCGTCGGCGGCCCCGGCCCGGTATACTTCGCGCGCTGTTTTTTCTCCCAGGCCCCCGGACCCCGGCCCCAATGTCTCTCGCGACCCCCAAAGTCGGCTTCGTCAGCCTTGGCTGCCCGAAGGCCCTTGTCGATTCCGAACGCATCCTCACCCAGCTGCGCGTGGAGGGCTATGCGATCGTGCCCAGCTACGACGCGGCCGACGTGGTGGTGGTCAATACCTGCGGCTTCATCGATTCGGCGGTGGCCGAGTCGATGGAGGCGATCGGCGAGGCCATGGCCGAGAACGGCAAGGTCATCGTCACCGGCTGCCTGGGCAAGCGCTCGGAGCAGATCCGCGCGGCCTATCCGGACGTGCTGGCGGTGTCCGGTCCGCAGGACTACCAGAGCGTGATGGAAGCGGTGCATGCGGCGCTGCCGCCGCGCCACGATCCGTTCGTGGACCTGCTGCCGCGCGCGCGGGGCGCCGAGGACGACATCGGGGTCAAGCTGACGCCGCGGCATTACGCCTACCTGAAGATCTCCGAAGGCTGCAATCACCGCTGCAGCTTCTGCATCATTCCGTCGATGCGCGGCGACCTGGTGTCGCGCCCGGTCGACGAGGTGTTGCGCGAGGCCGAGCGTTTGGTCAAGGGTGGGGTGCGCGAGTTGCTGGTGGTGTCGCAGGACACCTCGGCCTATGGCGTGGACCTGAAGTACGCCGAGCGCGAGTGGCGCGGCCGCAGCTACCAGACGCGGATGAAGGCGCTGTGCGAGGGTCTGTCGGAACTGGGCGCGTGGGCGCGCCTGCATTACGTGTATCCGTACCCGCACGTGGACGACGTGATCCCGCTGATGGCCGAGGGCAAGCTGCTGCCGTACCTGGACATCCCCTTCCAGCACGCCAGCCCGCGCATCCTCAAGCTGATGAAGCGGCCGGGCGCGGTCGAGCGCACCCTGGAGCGCGTGCAGCGCTGGCGCGCGCTTTGCCCGGAGATCACCCTGCGTTCGACCTTCATCGTCGGCTTCCCCGGCGAGACCGACGCCGAGTTCGAGCAGTTGCTGGAGTTCCTGGACGCCGCGCAGCTCGACCGCGTCGGTGCCTTCGCCTATTCGCCGGTGGAAGGCGCCAGCGCCAATGCGCTGCCGGATCCGGTGCCGGAGGAACTCAAGCAGGAGCGGCTGGCGCGCTTCATGGAACGGCAGGCGGCGATTTCCGCCGCGCGCCTGGAAGCCAAGATCGGCACGGTGCAGGAGTGCCTGGTCGACCTGCTGGAAGACGGCATCGCAGTGGCGCGCTCCAAGGCCGATGCGCCGGAGATCGACGGCCTGGTGCATATCCAGAACGGCGGCGAGCTTGGGCTGAAGCCGGGCGATCTGGTGCAGGTGGAGATCACCGACAGCGACGAGCACGACCTGTTCGGCGATGCGTTGCCGGCGCAGGCGTCGTCGGCAAAGCCACTCGATCTGCGGGTGCTCTGAGGCCGCAGAGGGCGGCACGCGTGGCGCCGCGGCGCCGCGCGCTCACGGCGCGGCGTAGTCCACCGCCACCACCACGAAGCTGTGGCGGCCGCCGGGCAGCTGCGCTTCCACTTCGTCGTCGACGCGCTTCTTCAGCAGCGCACGCGCCAGCGGCGAATCGATGCTGATCCAGCCGCGCGCCGCGTCGGTCTCGTCCGGGCCGACGATGCGGTAGCGGCGCAGTTCGCCGCTGTCGGCATCCTCCAGTTCGATGTGCGCGCCGAAGAACACCGCCTGCGGGTCGGACGGCGCCTCGGCGACCACGCGCAGCGCTTCCAGGCGCTTGCTCAGGTAGCGCACGCGTCGGTCGATCTCGCCCAGTTGCTTTTTGCGGTAGGTGTACTCGGCGTTCTCCGAGCGGTCGCCCTCGGCCGCGGCCGCAGCCAGCGCCTTGACCACCTCGGGGCGGCGCACCCGCCACAGTTCCTCCAGCTCGGCCTTGAGCCGGGCATGGCCTTCCGGGGTGATCAGGGCGGTGCTTTTTTCGGCAGGGGGACGCCAGCGGCTCATCGGTGCGACTGCGGTGGAGCGGGGTGGCGATGCTAGCGCGTGACTGCGGCTTGCGCACCCGCGGACGATGGCCGAAGCTGGCGCCGCCCCGCACATGGACGTCGCTCGATGTTGATCCTGCCGCTGCACAAGCCGCTGTCGCGGGACAATTTTCCGTTGGTCACGCTGCTGCTGATCCTGCTCAACATCGCGGTGTACGCGGGCTGGCAGCGCCACGACGCGGCGCCGCTGCGGCAGGCGCAGCGCTACTACCTGGACTCCGGACTCGGCGCGCTGGAAGCGCCGGCCTACGCGCGCCATCTGGAACGCAGCGGTCAGCGCGAGGCGTTGGCGCAACTGCAGCAGGTACCGGCGGCGGAGCGGTCGGCCTTCGTCGGCGCCGCCACCGTGCACGACGTGCGCTTCGTGCAGGCCATGCGCGACGGCAGCGCCTTCGCCGATGCCGCTGCACAGCAGGCGTGGACGCCGCTGCGCGCGCGTTACGACGCGCTGCTGCAGCGCGTGTTCACCCTGCGCCATGTGCAGCGCAGTTCGGAATGGGCGCCGGCGCGCATGCTCAGCGCTGCGTTCCTGCACGCCGACGCCATGCACCTGCTCGGCAACATGCTGTTCCTGCTGGCGCTGGGCACGCTGCTGGAAGGCGCGATCGGCGGCTGGCGGTTCCTGGCGGTGTACCTGCTCGGCGCGTTCGGCTCCAGCGCGGCCAGCCTGTGGTGGCGTTGGGGCGAGGCCGGGGCCGGTCTCGGCGCGTCCGGCGCCATCGCCGCGCTGATGGGCGCGTTCTGCGTGGTCTGGGGGCGGCGTCCGGTGCGCTTCTTCTATTGGGTGGCGGTGCTGTTCGACTACGTGCGTGCGCCGGCCATCGTGCTGTTGCCGCTGTGGCTGGGCTGGGAGCTGTACAACCTGCTGTGCAACGGCGATGCCGGCATCGGCTTCGACGCGCATGCCGGCGGACTGATGGTCGGCGCGCTGCTCGGTGCCGTGCTGGTGGCGACCGGACAGACGCGCGAGGCGTTCCTGCGCGACGATGACGGGATGCCGGCCGACGACCGCTGGGACCGCGCGCAGGCGCATCTGGGTCGGATGGAACACGTCCAGGCCGGCGCGCTGCTGGAGGCGCTGGCGGCGGAGGCGCCGCAGCGCTTCGATGTGGCGCTGGCGCGCTACCGCGTGGCCGCCAATGCCGGCCAGGCCGCGACAGCGCGGGCACGGGCGCTGGAGCTGCTACGCCTGTCGGCGGCATCAGCCCAGGAAGCGCGGCAGCAGGCGGGAGTGCTGCACGCGGCCGGCGATCTGGATGCATCGATGCGTGCGGCGTTGTTCGTGCGTTGGATGGCGCTGGGAATGCTGGTCGAGGCCGAGACGCTGCTGGCGCAGGATGCGGTCTCGCCACGCGAGCAGCAGGCGCAGGCCTGGTTCCGGCTGGCGCTGGGCCACGGCGAACGCCAGGCTACAACGGAGTGGCGGCGCGTGCTGGAGGCGCTGGTCGCGCGGTATCCGGATCTGCCGCAGGCGGACAAGGCGCGGTTCCTGCTCGCCAATGCGTGAGGGCGCGGCCCGGTACCGAAGCGGGGCATGTTGGTGCGCCCCGCACCGTGCGCGACGCGCGCTAGACCGGCGCGATCGTCACCGCGCGCAACGCCGCCTGCAGCTTGCCGCGTTGCAGCTCGTCGTCGCAGCGGCTCAGCGCGTGTTCCAGCAGGCCGCGCGCCTGCGCGTCCTCGCCGAAGCGTTCGGCCAGCAGTAGGGCGGCCTGCAGCGACCAGGTGCTGTGTTCCGGTGCCTTCGGCCAGGCACGCAGCGCGGCCTGCAGGCCGTCGGCGGCGAGCCGGAACTGGCCGGCCAGCTGCGCGCGTTCGGCCAGCAGCGTGGCCTGTTCCGGCAGCAGCGGCGCGAAGTCGGGATCGGCATCCAGCGCCTCGCGCTGCAGGGCCAGTGCCCGCCGTTCCTGCTTCTCCTGCAGCAGCCGGTGGATGTACTGGCGGGTGTGCTCGCGGCGTTCGTCCTGGCGCGCACTGCCGCGCAGCAGACGCTGGTACAGCTCGTGCACGCCCAGGCTCACCGCGCGGGTGCGCACTTCGCTGCGCAGCACCTGCAGCGCGTCGTCGGTATGGCCGTCGCGCACCAGCTGTTCGGCCTCGTCGAGTACGCGCTGGTCCGGGTCGTGGCGGGTGAAGCCGCTCGCGGCGTCGGCGGCAGGTTCGTAGCCCAGCACGGCGTGATACTGGTAGACCAGATAGCCCATCAGGTGGAAGGCGGCGAACAGGCCCCAGATCGTCACCACGGTGACCGCCAGGTCGGCGACCAGCGGCGGCAGGACGCGCCGCAGCCAGGCGGCGGCGCCCAGCGCGCTGGCCTGGATCACGAACAGCAGGCCGAACGCGGCCAGGTACGGCCAGCCGATGCGCAGCGCCAGGCCGATCGACACCGCCGGGTTCAGCGCGCGGCGCAGGCTGCCGTCCATCGCCAGGGAAATCAGGATACCCGGCTGCAGCAGCACCACCGCCAGCAGCATCAGCAGGCCGCCGACCGGGCCGGTCAGCAGCAGCGCGGCGAACACCGCCACGCCGAGCAGGATCATCATCGCCAGCAGCCGCAGCACCACGCCGTCGCCGATGTCGAAGCCGCGTTCCGGCGCGTCCAGGTAGCCGTCGGCGGTGTGCCGCAGGATCTCGAAGGCGTATTTGTAGATGGCCAGGGTGGTGACGATGCCCAGGATCCAGCCGATGCCGGGCAGCATGCCCAGCAGGCTGCACAGGGTCAGCGCGATCAGCGCGTACAGCGCGCCGCCGCGCAGCGGATACAGCGCGATGGCGCGGGTGCGCGCCCAGAACGGTTCGGGTGTGCTGCGGTGTACGCGGCTCGCGCCCGCGCGACGACGGTCTTCCATGACGCCCCCTGTCTACGAAGTGTGACGATTGTGCGGGTCGGCTGCGGCGCACGCAATCGGGAGGCTGGCTGGGGCGGCGGCGCGATGCGGACGGCGGCACCGAGGGAGTGTGGTCGGTTGCGCAAAGCGCACTCCGTGCCGGCGCGCAGGTGTGCGTGCTGGCTACACTGCCCGGTCGAACGGCGGCAGAGGTGTGGCGGGTGCCGCGCCTGCGGCCTGCCGTGATCCCTTGTCCCTTGGAGTTTCGCTTGGACCCTTCCTTCGTTTCCGGCAACCCGCGCGTGCGCGTCACCAACATCGAAGTGCTGTCGGACAACTGGTACGTGCTGCGCAAGGTCAGCTTCGATTTCCAGCGTCACGACGGCAGCTGGCAGGCGCTCACGCGCGAGGCCTACGACCGCGGCAACGGCGCGACCATCCTGCTGTACAGCCGCGCCAAGCGCACGGTGATGCTGACCCGCCAGTTCCGTCTGCCGACCCTGCTCAACGGCAACCCCGACGGCATGCTGATCGAGGCCTGCGCCGGCCTGCTCGATCGCCACGATCCGGAGACCTGCATCCGCAAGGAGACCGAAGAGGAGACCGGCTACCGGATCGAGAACGTGCGCAAGGTGTTCGAGGCGTTCATGAGCCCCGGCTCGGTGACCGAGCGGCTGTACTTCTTCGTGGGCGAGTATGTCGATCGCGACAAGGTCGGTGCCGGCGGTGGCGTGGCCGCCGAGGGCGAAGAGATCGAAGTGCTGGAGCTGGCGCTCGATGCCGCGCTGGCGATGATCGACAGCGGCGAGATCGCCGACGCCAAGACCATCATGCTGCTGCAATACGCCAAGCTGCACGGGCTGCTGGCCTAGCGTGGCTTTATCGGTTCTTGTCTCTGCGGGTGGCATCGCCAGGATCGAAGGCCGCGCCCAACCGCGCATCCAGTGTTCTGAACGCTGCGCCTGTCGATCGCCGGTGACGACGGTGTGCGGCAGGCATGCTCAGGTGTCAGCGATGACCCATTGCACGTCCGGCACCCACGCCTGCCGCCATCGGGCCATTTTTGCCTCGGCGTCCAGCCATTGTGGGGACACCGGTGCTGCGGCCCCCAACGCCGGCGTCTTGTTCAGACAGCCGGCATTGACGGCACCGTAAAGCCGCCCCTGATGCTCGAACGTGACCGCGACCAGCACCCCGCACTGGCGGCACAGCTGGAATTGCGCGGCCTCTGCACCCTGGCGATAACGATGCACGGCCTCGGCCTGCGTGGCCGTCAGTCGCAGCGTGCCGGCGGGATCGGAAACGTATGCCGCACCATGCTTCTGGCAGAAGCTGCAGTCGCAGGCGCGCGGACGGATGTCCTCGGCCGGTTGATCCGTCGAGAACGCGACGGTCAGGCAGCCGCAGTGGCAGCTTCCCTGGAGCGTTGTCGGCTTGTCTTGCCGCGACATCATCGAAAGGCGCTCATCGCGTTCCTGTCCATGCTGGAGCTTCCTTTGGCGTCGGCCGCGCTCAGCGCTTGCCGCCGAAGATACTGCCGAAGATGCCGCGCACGATCTGCTGGCCGATGCGGTTGCCGATGGTGCGCGAGGTCTGCTTGGCCATCGCCTCGAGCATGCCCTGGCGGCGCTTGGTGCCGAACACCGCGTCCTTGACCGCCTGGCCGAAGCCGCTGTCCTGCGCTTCGTCCTGTTCGCGGGTGCGTGCCGGCGGCGCGGCGCTGTGGTCGACGCTCTGCTCGACCCGGCGCGCCAGCAGTTCCGCCGCCGATTCGCGATTGACCGGGGTGTCGTAGCGCGCACCGACCGGGCTGCCGGCGCGCACCTGCGCGCGCTCGGCGTCGGTGATCGCGCCCATGCGGCAGCGCGGCGGGGCGATCAGGGTCTGCTGCACCGGTGCCGGCACGCCCTTGTCCTGCAGCGTGGACACCAGCGCCTCGCCGGTGCCGAGCTGGGAGATGGCCTTGGCCACGTCCAGCTTGGGATTGGCCACGAAGGTTTCGGCGGCGGTGCGCACCGCCTTCTGATCGCGCGGCGTGTAGGCGCGCAGCGCGTGCTGCACGCGGTTGCCGAGCTGGCCGAGGATGCTGTCGGGCACGTCGTCCGGGAACTGCGAGCAGAAGTACACGCCCACGCCCTTGGAGCGGATCAGCCGCACCACCTGCTCGATGCGCTGCACCAGCGCCGGTGGCGCATCGTCGAACAGCAGGTGCGCCTCGTCGAACACGAACACAAGTTTCGGCTTGTCCAGGTCGCCCACTTCCGGCAGCCGCTCGAACAGTTCCGACAGCAGCCACAGCAGGAAGGTCGAGTACAGGCGCGGCTTGAGCACCAGTTGCGCGGCGGCGAGGATGCCGATCACGCCGCGGCCGTCGGGGGCGGTGCGCATCAGTTCGGCCAGGTCCAGCGCCGGTTCGCCGAAGAAGCCTTCGCCGCCGTCCTGGGCCAGGCGCAGCAGGGCGCGCTGGATCGCCGCCACCGACTGCGCGCTGACCAGGCCGTACTCGGTGGAGATGTCCTTGCGCTCTTCCACCACCAGCGCCAGCAGCGCGCGCAGGTCGTCCAGGTCGAGCAGCAGCAGGCCGCGGTCGTCGGCCAGCTTGAACACGATGTCGAGCACGCCGGCCTGGGTGTCGTTGAGTTCCAGCACGCGCGCCAGCAGGGTGGGGCCCATCTCGCTGACGGTGGTGCGCACCGGATGGCCGAGCTTGCCGTACAGATCCCAGAACAGCACCGAATTGGCCGCAGGGGCGTAGTCGGCCACGCCGATCTCCCGGGCGCGCTGCAGCACCTTCTCGTTGCCGTCGCCGGGCATTGCCAGGCCGGCCACGTCGCCCTTGACGTCGGCCAGGAACACCGGCACGCCGATGCGCGAAAAGCCTTCGGCCAGCGTCATCAGGGTCACGGTCTTGCCGGTGCCGGTGGCGCCGGCGACCAGGCCGTGGCGGTTGCCCAGGCGCGGTTGCAGCAGCACTGCGATGTCGTCGGTCACGCCTTTGCCTAGCAGGATCGGGTCCATATCGGGGTCCGCAATGAGATGCCCGGATTCTAGAACGTACGCGGCGTGGCCGAACGCGTGCGCGCTACCGCGGGCGCGCTGTGCCGGCCTGCAACTGCCGGCACTCCCGGCCAACCGCGGTCTTTGCGAGGCGTGGTCGTTCGCGGGTGCGGCACCGGCATGGTGGACGACATCGGTGGCACGGGAGCCAGCGCGCGCGGTACTTGTGTTGCGGTGCGGGATGGCCGCCGGCGATGAACCCTGGCCCGCCGCGGGCCGGACCCTGGCCGCCGCGACCTTGCCGCGATGCGACGGCGGGGGCTACCCTGCGGCCTTTCCGTCGCCGCGTCCCACCATGCCCCTTCCGTTCCGCTTCACCCACGCGTGGCCCGTCGCGGCTGCCGTGGCGCTGACCTGCACCGCTCCTGCCGCCCAAGCCCGCGTGTCCGCCCGCGACCAGGCCGCCATCGCCGTCCTCGACCAGCGCCTGGCCGCCGCCGAGAAGCGCTACAACGACGCCCTGGTGCTGGTCGGCAACAGCGACCCCAAGGGCACCCAGGAAAGCGACGCCGCGCTGGAGGACATCGAGGACGTGATCCAGGCCTGCATCAAGCAGCGCGGCTGCGAGGTGGGCACCTATCTGGGCGCGTACAAGCGCCTGCTGAAAGCCAAGGCCGACGCGCAGGGCCAGGCCAGCGACACCGATGCCGCCGACGACGACTCGGCGCCGCTGCAGGCCGACCCCGACCACATCAGCCCGCTCGCCGCCGACGTGCCGGAAGCCGCGCGCGCGGCGCGCCTGCTCAACGACAAGCGCCACGCCTTCGATTCCATGGTGGAGTACAACCCGGCGGTACAGGCCGGCATCCGCCGCTGGCTCACCGACATGCGGCCGGCACTGATGAGCAGCTACGAGAACTACCAGAACCTGCGCGCGATCATGTGGCCGGAATGGGAGAAGCGCGGCCTGCCGGAAGCGCTGCTGTTCGGCATCATCGCCAAGGAGTCCAACGGCCGCGTGCACGCCAATTCGCGGGTGGGCGCGGCCGGGCTGATGCAGTTCATGCCGGCCACCGGTCGCCGCTTCGGCCTGGGCCCGGACGGTACCGGCTTCGACACCCGCTACGATGCGCGCAGCGCCGCCGAGGCCAGCGCGGTCTACATCAACGAGCGCATGGCCGAACTCAATCGCAGCGTCGAACTGGCGCTGGCCGGCTACAACGGCGGCGAAGGCCGCGCCGCGCGCGTGTTCAATCAGATGCCCGGCCGCAGTTTCTGGGACGCGTCGGTGTACAACCAGTTCCCGGCCGAGACCAAGGACTACGTGCCGATGGTGATCGCCGCGGCGTGGATCTTCCTGCACCCGCAGCAGTACGGCGTGGCCTTCCCCAAGATCAACGCGCAGCCGGCCACGCTGCGCCTGGCCAAGTCCACCACCATCTACGAACTGACCATCTGCCTGGGCAGCGACGGCACCCGCGACGGCTACATGCGCGCGCTGCGCAACCTCAACCCGCGCTACGAGCCGGACGGCTGGATCCCGGCCGGGGTGACCATCAACGCCACCACCAAGATCGTCGGCCTGTACAACCGCTATTGCGTCAGCGGCCCGCGCGCCGACCTGGCGCGCGCGCTGATCACCGCCGACGTCACCTCCGCCGTGCGCAGCGGCAGCCCGGCGCCGGTCGCCGACCTCACCGGCAACGTGGCGGTGGGCGACGTCAGCCCGGTCGCCGGCGTGCCGACCACGGTGGCCACCGGTCGTCCCGCGCCGGCCAAGCCCAAGCAGAAGCAGGTGCGCAACTACCGCGTGGCCAAGGGCGACACCCTGGGCCGGATTTCCGACCGCCACGACTGTGACCTGAAGGAGCTGGCCAAGGCGAATGGCTTGCGTGCGCCGGGTTATGCGCTGAAGCCGGGGCAGTCGCTGAAGTTGGTGGGCTGCGAGAAGTAGGGCGCTGTCGCTCCCTTCTCCCTCTGGGACCATGGCCCCTTTTTCGGGGGAAGGTGGCGCGCAGCGCCGGATGAGGGTGCGGCGGCCGCAGTCTTGGGTGTGCGGCTTTTCGGTCATCCATTGCGGGTTGGCGGTCTGTCACCTTCCATGCGTCGGGACTGAAGTCCCTCCCACAGAGACACGCCCCGCCAAGGGCCGCAGCGCGGCCCTGCGCGCCTCAGCGCACCAACCGCGCCAGCGCCTGCCCCAGCCGCACCGGCGATTCCGCTTTCAGCGCCGGGTCGAACGTGACCACGCCGGGCGGCAGCAGCACGATCACCGTGGAGCCGTAGTTGAAGCGCGCCATCTCTTCGAACCGCTGCAGGGTAATCCCCTTGCCGCGCCAGTCCTTGCGGGTGATGCGGTCGGCGTAGCGCGGGATCTCCACGCCGCTCCACACCGTTTCCACGCCGGACACCAGCAGCGCGCCGACCATCACCGACACCATCGGGCCGAAGTCGGTGTCGAAATGGCAGACCAGGCGCTCGTTGCGCGCGAACAGGCGCGGCACGGTGCGCACCGCATCGGTGCCGACGCTGAACAGCCGTCCCGGCACGTGCACGGTTTCGCGCAGGGTGCCGGTCCAGGGCATGTGCACGCGGTGGTAGTCGCGCGGCGACAGGTACACGGTGGCATACAGGCCATTGGCGAACGGGGCCGCGGCCGCGTCGTCGCCGAGCAGTTCGGCGGCGGTGAACGACTGCCCCTTGGCCTGGAAGATGCGCCCATCCTCGATCCGGCCGAGCTGGCTGATGCGGCCGTCGGCCGGCATCAGCAGCGCCTGCGGATCGGGATCGGCGACGCGCGCGCCCGGCTTCAGCGCGCGGGTGAAGAAGGCATTGAAGGTCGGGTAGGCACGCGCATCCGGTTGCGCGGCCTCGCTCAGGTCCACGCCGAAGCGGCGCACCACCGTGTCGATCAGCCATTGCTTGAGCCCGGGCCGCGACGAGTAGGCCAGGCGCCGCGCCAGCGAGGACAGCAGCCGGTGCGGCAGCACGTAGGTCAGGCGGGTGGTCAGGCTCATGGGGCGGTGGCCTTGGTCAGGGCCTGCAGGTCGGCGGCGATCGCGGCGGCATCGAACGGCGGGCGGATCAGCCCGGCCTGGCGGCCCTGCGGGTCGAGCACCGCGATCGCGGCGGAGTGGTCCATGCTGTAGTCGTTCGGGTTCTCGGCGTAATGCTTGCCGGGCACCTTCTGGAACACGAAGCCCAGCGCGGTGGCGAAGCGCTCCAGCTCGGGCACGTCGGCGGTGGCGGCGATGGTGTCCTTGTGGAAGGCGTGGGCGTACTCGCCCAGCCGCGGCAGGGTGTCGCGCTGCGGGTCGACCGAGACGAACAGCACGCGCGGGCGCAGCGTGTCCGGCAAGGTCTCCCATTGCTTCTGCGCGCGCGCCAGGTCGGCCAGGGTGGTCGGGCACACGTCCGGGCAGGCGGTGAAGCCCAGGAACACCAGGGTCCAGTGGCCCTTGAGCTCGCCCGGCACCAGCGGCGTGCCGTCGGTCTGGCGCAGGTGGAAGTCGGGCAGGGGGCGCGGCTGCGGGTACATGCGCACCGTGCGGGTCTCCGGCCAGGCCGGGGCGGCGCTGCCGCCGAAGTACTTCTGGGCCAGCAGCAGCCCCAGGCCGGCGGCCAAGGCAACCACCAGGACGATGCCGAAGGTGCGGTTGAACATACTGATTTCCCATGCAACGAACGCTCATCATAGCGGCCGGGCCTCTATAATCGGGGGCCGAATTGCCTTGCCTGTTGCCATGACTGCCGACGCGGCCGCCGAACTCCACACGATCATCGACCTGATCCGCTACGGCACCAGCCGTTTCAACGCCGCCGGGCTGAGCTTCGGCCACAGCTACGACAACGCCCTGGACGAGGCCACGCAACTGGTGCTGCACGCGCTGCACCTGCCGCACGACCTCGGCCCGGCCTACGGCAGCGCGCGGGTCACCACGCCGGAGAAGGCGCAGGTGCTGGCGCTGTTCGAGCGCCGCATCGCCGAGCGCATCCCCGCCGCCTACCTCACCGGCGAGGCCTGGTTCGCCGGGCTCAGCTTCAAGAGCGATGCGCGCGCGCTGGTGCCGCGCTCGCCGATCGCCGAACTGATCGAGGCCGGCTTCGAGCCGTGGCTGGCCGGACGCCCGGTGGAGCGCGCGCTGGACCTGTGCACCGGCTCGGGCTGCATCGCCATCGCCATGGCCCACTACAACCCGAACTGGCAGGTGGACGCGGTCGACATCAGCGACGAGGCGCTGAGCCTGGCAGCCGAGAACAAGGAGCGGCTGCTGGCCGACAACGTCGAACTGGTCAAGTCCGACCTGTTCGCCGGGCTGAGCGGGCGCCGCTACGAGCTGATCGTGACCAATCCGCCCTATGTCACCCATGCCGAGACCGACGCGCTGCCGCCGGAATACGCGCACGAGCCGGAGCTGGGCCTGCGCGCGGGCGACGACGGGCTGGACCTGGCGCTGAAGATCCTGCGCGACGCGCCGGCGCACCTGAGCGAGGACGGCCTGTTGATCTGCGAGGTCGGCGAGTCCGAACGCGCGCTGGCGCAGTTGCTGCCGGAAGTGGACTTCGCCTGGGTCGAGTTCAAGGTCGGGCAGATGGGCATCTTCGCGGTGGAGCGCAGCGAATTGATCGCGCACCACGCGCGCATCGCCGCGCTGGCCGCGGACCGGTGACGCAAGCGACATGAGCGCGAACAGTTTCGGCAAGCTGCTGACCGTCACCACCTTCGGCGAATCGCACGGGCCGGCGATCGGCTGCGTGGTCGATGGCTGCCCCCCGGGGCTGGAACTGGACGCCAGCGAATTCGCCCACGACCTGCAGCGCCGCGCCACCGGCAAGAGCCGGCACACCTCGGCGCGACGCGAAGCCGATGCCATCGAGATTCTGTCCGGGGTCTACGAGGGCCGCACCACCGGCACTCCGATCGGCCTGCTGATCCGCAATACCGACCAGCGCAGCAAGGACTACACCGACATCGCCCGGCAGTTCCGCCCCGGCCATGCCGACTACAGCTACTGGCAGAAGTACGGCATCCGCGATCCGCGCGGCGGCGGCCGCTCCTCCGCGCGCGAAACCACCATGCGCGTGGCCGCCGGCGTGATCGCCAAGAAGTGGCTGGCGCAGCGCTACGGCGTGCGTGTGCGCGGCTACCTGTCGCAGCTCGGGCCGCTGCTGCCGCAGGGCTTCGCCTGGGACGCGGTGGAAGACAACGCGTTCTTCTGGCCGCATGCGCCGCAGGTGCCGGAGCTGGAGGCGTACATGGATGCGCTGCGCAAGTCCGGCGATTCGATCGGCGCGCGCGTCACCGTGGTCGCCGACGGCGTGCCGGCGGGCTGGGGCGAGCCGATCTACGGCAAGCTCGACGGCGAATTGGCCGCGGCGATGATGAGCATCAACGCGGTCAAGGGCGTGGAGGTCGGCGACGGCTTCGCCGCGGTGACCCAGAAGGGCACCGAGCACCGCGACCTGATCGCGCCGGACGGCTTCCAGTCCAACCACGCCGGCGGCGTGCTCGGCGGCATCGCCACCGGCCAGCCGGTCGTCGTCTCGGTGGCGTTCAAGCCCACCTCCAGCCTGCGCCTGCCCGGCGCCACGGTGGACGTGGACGGGCAGGCGGTGGACGTGATCACCACCGGCCGCCACGACCCCTGTGTCGGCATCCGCGCCACCCCGATCGCCGAGGCGATGATGGCGCTGGTGCTGATGGACCAGGCGCTGCGCCACCGCGCGCAATGCGGCGACGTCGGCACGGTGACCCCGCGCATCCCCGGCGGTGGCGATGGCTGAGTCGCGGCCGCGGGTGTGGGTCAGCCAGCCGCTGTTCGACGATGTCGTCGCACGGCTGGGCGAGTATTGCGCGCTGACCACCACCGCGGACGTGACCAGGTATTCGCCGCAAGACCTGGCGCAGGCGCTGGCGCCGCTGGACGGCGCCCTGGTCACTCTCAACGAACGCATCGGCGCCGCCGAAATCGCTGGCGCGCCGCGCCTGCGCGTCATCGCCAACGTCGGCGTCGGCTACAACAATCTGGACCTGGACGCGCTCAGCGCGGCCGGCATCGTCGCCACCAACACCCCTGACGTGCTCACCGAGACCACCGCCGATCTCGGCTTCGCGCTGCTGATGGCCGCCGCGCGCCGCGTCGGCGAGGCGGAGCGCTGGCTGCGTGCGGGGCAGTGGCAGCAGTGGTCGTTCCAGACCATGCTCGGCGCCGATGTCCACGGCAGCACCCTCGGCATCCTCGGCATGGGCCGCATCGGCCAGGCCATCGCGCGCCGCGCCGCCGGCTTCTCGATGCGCGTGCTGTACCACAACCGCAGCCGCCTGCCGGCCGAGGTGGAGCGCGCGCATCGCGCCGAGTACGTCGGCTTCGACGACCTGCTGGCGCGCGCCGACCACCTGCTGCTGGTGCTGCCGTACAGCGCGCAGTCGCACCACATCGTCGACGCCGCCGCACTGGCCAAGATGCGGCCGACCGCGACGCTGGTGAACATCGCTCGCGGCGGCCTGGTCGACGAGATCGCACTGGCCGACGCGCTGGCCAACGGGCGCCTGGCTGCGGCCGGGCTCGACGTGTTCGAAGGCGAGCCGGCGATCCGTCCGGAGTTGCTGGCGCTGCGCAACGTGGTGCTGACCCCGCATATCGGCAGCGCCAGCGTGGCCACGCGCCGCGCGATGGTGTCGCTGGCGGTGGACAACCTGCTCGCCGCCCTGGGCATCGGTGCCGACGCCGGGCGCCCGCCCAACGCGCTGAACCTGGACGCGATCGCCGCGGCCGGCAGCGGTGCGCGGGCGATCGCGAACAAAAAACGATAGGGAGCCTGCGGCGCCGCGCGCGACGCGCACGGCAGGTTCCCCGAATCCACGTGGCAGTGCGGCTGTTCCTCCCCTTCTTTTTCTGCGGATCGAATCTTCCATGAGCAATGCAACCCGTCGTTTCAACGTCGCCGTCGTCGGCGCCACCGGTGCCGTCGGCGAAACCATGCTGAGCATCCTCGCCGAGCGCGATTTCCCCGTCGCCACGCTGTACCCGCTGGCCTCCGAGCGCTCGGCCGGTGGCCAGGTCGAGTTCAACGGCCACAAGGTCACCGTGCTCGACCTGGCGACCTTCGATCCGAGCGGCGTGGACATCGCGCTGTTCTCCGCGGGCGGCGGCATCTCCAAGGAGTACGCGCCGAAATTCGCCGCGGCCGGCGCGGTGGTGATCGACAACTCCTCGACCTTCCGCTACGACGACGACGTGCCGCTGGTGGTGTCGGAGGTCAACCCGCACGCGCTGAAGAACCGCCCGCGCGGCATCGTCGCCAACCCCAATTGCTCGACCATGCAGCTGATGCCGGTGCTGGCGCCGATCCACAAGGAATACGGCATCGAGCGCATCAACGTGGCCACCTACCAGTCGGTGTCCGGCGCCGGCCGCTCGGGCATGGAGGAGCTGGGCAAGCAGACCGCGCAGTTGCTGGCGTTCCAGGACGTCGAGCCGCAGAAGTTCCAGGCGCAGATCGCCTTCAATCTGATCCCGCACATCGACGACTTCCAGCCCAACGGCTACACCAAGGAAGAGATGAAGCTGGTGTGGGAGACGCAGAAGATCCTTGAGGACAGCAGCATCCTGGTGAACCCCACCGCGGTGCGCGTGCCGGTGTTCTTCGGCCATTCCGAGGCGGTCAACATCGAGACCAAGCGCAAGATCACCGTCCAGCAGGCGCGCGCGCTGCTGGGTCAGGCGCCGGGCGTGGAAGTGGTCGACGAGCACAAGGCCGGCGGCTATCCGACCCCGGTGACCCATGCCTCCGGCAAGGACCCGGTGTTCGTCGGCCGCATCCGCGAGGACTTCTCGCACCCGCGCGGCCTCAACCTGTGGGTGGTGGCCGACAACATCCGCAAGGGCGCCGCGCTCAATGCGGTGCAGCTGGCCGAGCTGGTCGCCCTGGAGGGCTGAGATTCGGGAGTCGGGATTGGGGATTCGTAAGAGCCCCGCAGCGCCGTTTCGGCGCTGCGGAGCGCGTTATCTCCAGGCAACCACGCAACGGCCAGTGGCGCATGCCCTGGCCGTTGTCGTGTCCGGCATTTGCGTCGTGCCGCATGGCGTAGCTCAAGCGGCGCCCGTGTGGGAGGGACTTCAGTCCCGACGGGCTTTACCGACCCAGTGTCCGGGCTGAATCCCTTCCCACACCTGCTCCCCACCACAACGCCAGCGCTCCGTCGGCATTGCGCGCCAACCCATGCAATTCGACCCCGCCGCCGCTGCAGTGCGCGCAACGAATCCACAATCCCAAATCCCCAATCCCCGCTTCATATATATTGATGGACATGACTCCAAGGGGCAGGGGCGGGATGCGCCTACAACCACGTTTGTTCCGTCGCCATCGCGGCGATGCGGTGTCCGCCGTGCGCGGGCTGCGCCATGTCTGTCGCGCTGCCGCGGCGCTGCTGTTGCTGGCCTGCAGCCAGGCCGCGCTGGCCCTGGGCCTGGGCGATATCCGCGTGCTGTCCAAGGCGGGCGAGCCGTTCCTGGCCGAGATCCCGGTGATCTCCAACGAGCCGGGCGAACTGGAGCGGGCGCGGGTGGCGCTCGCCTCGCCGGCGACCTTCGCGCGGGTCGGGCTGGAGCGCCCGCAGGGCCTGGTCAGCGATCTGCAGTTCCGTTTCACCCAGACCCGCAAGGGCCGCGCGGTGATCCAGGTCAGCAGCCGCATGCCGGTCGACGTGCCGTCGCTGAGCTTCCTGATCGAGGTCGATTGGGGCCAGGGGCGGCTGATCCGCGAATACTCCGCGCTGATCGATGCGCCCAACACCGCCGCCGCGATCGATGCACCGGCGATCGATGCGCCGGCCGCGGCGCAGCCGTCCGACCGCATCGCCCGCGAAACGTCCACCGCGGCGCCAGCGCCTGCCGCC
>NZ_AQOJ01000019.1:0-7010 GCF_000364685.1 Xanthomonas sp. SHU 166 | reverse complement strand
GAAGCGAGCCGGCCATATTAGCCGACTTTTTCACGCTGTCAACACCCGATGTTCGCTAGGCGTTTCCGGCCCCGCCGGCCTCTGTCGCGCCGAAGCTCGGCAGTTGCGTAGCGGGCCGGGCAGTTTAATGGCACCGAAAAAAAGGTCAACCGTTTTTTTGCGCGCCCTTGCAGCGCTGCGTGCTGCCACGCTCTCGTCTCTATCGGTAAGGGCGCGGCACAGCCGATCGCCGGCGTTTGCCCGAGAATGCAGGCTGCGCTCCACCATGGAACTCCGCATGACCGCTGCTGCCCGCGCGCTCTGGCGCGACACGTCGCTGCCCGCGCTGATCGCCGGCTTCGTCACCGTGCTGGTCGGCTTCACCAGTTCGGCGGCGATCGTGTTCGAGGCCGCGCGCAGCGTCGGCGCCTCGCAGGCACAGATCGCCTCGTGGATGTGGGCGCTGGGGCTGGGCATGGGCCTGACCTGCATCGGGTTGTCGCTGCGCTACCGGATGCCGGTGGTCACCGCCTGGTCCACGCCCGGCGCCGCCCTGCTGATCGGCAGCGGTGGCGGACTGCCGCTGTCCGATGCCATCGGCGCCTTCGTGGTGGTGGCGGTGCTGTCCACGCTGGCCGGCTTCTCCGGCCTGTTCGAACGCCTGCTGCGGCGCATTCCGCTGTCGCTGGCCTCGGCGATGCTGGCCGGGGTGCTGCTGCGCTTCGGCCTGGACGTGTTCGTGGCGATGCAGCACCAACTGGCCATGGCGCTGGCGATGTTCGCCACCTATCTGCTCGGACGCCGCGCCTTTCCGCGCTATGCGGTGATCGCCACCCTGCTGGTCGGCATCGCCGTGGCCACGGGCAGCGGCACGCTGCACCTGGAGGCGGCGCGGTTGCGCCTGGCGCAGCCGGTGCTGGTGTGGCCGACGCTGTCGTGGCAGGCGCTGTTCGGGATCGCGCTGCCGCTGTTCGTGGTGACGATGACCTCGCAGAACCTGCCCGGGGTGGCAGCGATCCGCGCCTCCGGCTATGCGGTGCCGATCTCGCCGACCATCGGCTGGATCGGCGTGGTCAACACGCTGCTGGCGCCGTTCGGCGCCTACGGGCTGAACCTGGCGGCGATCACCGCGGCGATCTGCATGGGCCGCGAGGCGCAGGAGGATCCGCAGCGGCGCTACATGGCCGCGGTGTTCGCCGGGGTCTTCTATCTGCTGATCGGCGTGTTCGGCGCCACCGTGGCCGCGCTGTTCGCGGCCTTTCCCAGGGAGTTGGTGATGGCGATCGCCGGCATCGCGCTGTTCGGCACCATCGGCAACAGCCTGGCCTCGGCGCTGCGCGAGGAACGCGAGCGCGAGCCGGCGCTGATCGCGTTCCTGGTCACCGCGTCGGGACTGTCGCTGTTCGGTATCGGCGCGGCGCTGTGGGGCCTGCTGGCCGGTGCGGCAACGCTGGCGCTGTGGCGGCGCAGCCGCTGAGGCCGCGCCGCCGCACCGGACTCAGCGTGGGTCGCGCAACTGCAGCAGCCAGTGGCTGGGCACGCCGGAGTGATCGGGCAGCGGTTCGAAATCGAACTGGCGGTGCACGGCGGTGGTGCCGTCCACGCGCAACGGCAGGGTGACGTAGGCGGCTCGGCCCTGCCGCAGCAGCGTGTCGATGCGCTGGGTCTCCGCCAGCACCGCCTCGCTGGCGTATAGGCGCTCCAGGTCGCAGCCGATCAATTCTGCAACCTCGCGCTCGTACAGGGCGGCGAAGGCCTCGTTGACGAAGGCCAGGCGGCTGGGCCGCGGGCCGTCGCCGCGCTCGACGATCGCCACCGGTTCGCGCAGCCGTGACAGCGAGGCCTCCAGCAAGGCGAAATCCTGCTGGAAGCGCTTGCGCTCCATCAGCTCGATCAGCACCCGCAGGCTGCGTGCCGATTCCAGGCTGATCGGCGACCAGGGCCGTGCGCGGCCACGCACGGTCTCCTGCCACAGGTCGAAGCTCTTGCGCGGCGACAGCCGCGAGCCGGCGATGTCCTGCAGCTTGGCCAACTGCGGATTGCCCGCCCAGTTGACCGTGCGCACCTGTTCGCGACGGGTCCACAGCAGCGCGCTGCGCGCCTGCGGCATCAGCGGCACGAAGATGAAGCCGGCCGCCAGCGGGGCCAGATCGGCCAGCGCCGGGAAGGTCTCGCCGATCTGGTCCGAGTGCAGGGCGCCGACCGCGTCGTGGCGCAGCGCTTCGTGATGGGTGGACTCGATCTGCTCGCGGATCCGCGCCAGGTCCTCGGTAGCCGGCAGCATGCCATGGCGGGTGACGTGGTCGCCATGGAACACCGCGACGCCGTCGGCATCGACCACGTCGAGCAGGTCCGAGGCCATCTCGTCGAGCATGGGCGCGGTCAGCATCTCGGCGTCGTTGAAGTTGGTGATCAGCTTCTCGCGTACGGTCAGCAGCACCGACTCGGTACGCGCGCGCGCCACTGCGGTGATCGCGCCGATGCGCCCGGCCAGCGCGCGGCTCAGCGCATCGGCGACGTCGCGCATCTCGTGGTTGCAGAAGTACGGGCGGTAGTGATGGCAGGCGATCAGCCCCCACAGCGCGTCGTTGACCACGATCGAGGCCACCAGCGTGGCGGTGACGCCCATGTTGGCCAGGTATTCCAGGTGCACCGGCGAGACGCTGCGCAGGCTGACGTCGCTCAGGTCCACCGGCGCGCGCAGGCGCGGATGCAGGGTGGGCTGGATCGGCGACGGCACGTAGCCGACGTTGGCGATCTGGCGCACGCGGTTGCGCAGGTAAAGCGCGCGGGCCTGCGCCGGAATGTCGCTGGCCGGATAGTGCAGGCCGAGATACGGCTCCAGTTCCGCCGCGCGCGCCTCGGCGACCACGTCGCCGTTCCAGTCGTCGTCGAAGCGGTAGATCATCACCCGGTCGTAGCCGATCAGGCTGCGCAGGCTCTTGGCGGCGCGCTGGCAGGCCTCCTCGATGCTGTGGTCGGCCTCCAGCCGGCGCAGCACCGGCAGCGCTTCGCGCAGGGTGGCATCGGCCAGCGGCGCGTCGCGTGGCTCCAGTTCCAGCAGCCACTGCTCCGGATACAGATGCCAGGCGCCGACCCAGCGCTGCGTGGCGGCCGCGTCCTTGAACCCCACTTCGACATAGGCCAGGTCGCTGCGCTCGGCCGCGTCGGGCAACAGACGCGTGCGCGGATCCTCCAGCACGAGCAGGGCGTCGTAGCGCTGTCCGAGCAGTGCGTCCAGCGGCCGGCCGAACAGGTCGGCGGCACTGGCGCTGGCCTGGACGACGCGCCCATCCTGCGGCTCGATCACCAGCAGCACGCCGTGCGGCTGCACCGAGCCAGGGATATGGATCGGCTCGCGTGCGCATGCGTCCATGTCCAGGGGCACGACGATGTCGCTCATGCGGCGATCTCCAGGGCGAAGTGGGTGTGGAAGTGCGCGAACATGGCGCGGGCGCCGTCGACCGCGGCCTGCTGCAGCGGCGCGGTCGGCAAGGCCCGCTCCAGCCGCTGCTGGAAGTGTCGCCAGGCGGCCGGGTCGGCATGGCCGAGTTCGAAATAGGACAACGCCGGCGCGGCGCCGGCCAGGGTCTGCCGCAGGTGCCGGGCGATCACCCGCCCGCCCAGGCGCGAGCCCTCGACCACGTAGAGCATGCCCCAACGGGTCCCGGCCTCGGCGGCCGGCGGCAGCGGTTGCGGCGCTGGCGGCGCTGCCCGCAGCGCGTGCAGATCCTGCACCAGCAGCGGGGTGCGCGGCTGGTACTGCCAGTGCGCGTCGCCGCAGTCGCGCAGCCAGGCCGCTTCGCGCTGTTCCCAGCCGGCCAGCACCGCGTGATGGCGACGCAGCACCTGCACGTAGTCGGCCAGCGACAGCGCCGGGTCCATCAGCGCGCGCATCGCCGGCAGGTCTTCCACCGCCTGGTGCTGCTGCGCAGTGGCCTCGCGCAGCAGGCGCGCAGCGGTCAACGGCAGGGCGGTTCCGTCGGGAGGAGACATCATGCAGGCGACTGGTACAGCAGCCGGCCGGCCGCGACGAAAGAGAGGGCACAGCGTAACAATCGCGACCGCGCGGTGCCAGGCGAGGCTGCGTGGGACACGACGACGCCTATCCCAGCAAGCTGAGCCGTTCATGCCGGATACGCTGCCCGCGCTGCGCCTCAGCCGCCAGCCACCCCGGCGGCCGGCACGCGTGCGCGGCGCCAGGCCACGAGCCAACCGCCGCCCAGCAACAGCGCCGCCAGCAGCCACGGCACGCCGGGGAAGTGCAGCAAGGCATGCGGGCCGATGAAGGCGGCGAACACCCATGCGTACAAGAGCGGCCCGATCACCCCGGCCAGGCTGACCAGGCTCATCAGTGCGCCCTGGATGCGGCCCTGCGCGTCGGCGCCGACGTGGCAGGTGACGATCGCCTGCGCCGCCGGCCCGGCCACTGCCCATAGCGCGCTGATCGGCACGCCGAGCAGGAACAGCGCGCCGCTGCCGGCCACGCTGTAGATGGCGAAGCCGATCACCCCGCAGCCCAGGCCGAACAGCAGCGCGCCGCGCTCGCCGAAGCGGCGCACCACCCGCGCCACCAGCACGGCGTTGACCACGATGCTGCACACACCGACCAGGGCCAGCACCCAGCTGACCTGTTTCGGTCCCCAACCGAAGCGGTAGTCGGCGAACAGGACGAAGATGCTCGGGTAGACGTAGTGCGCCAGGTTGGCCAGGAAGATCACCGCGGCCAGCGCGAACACCTGCGGGTAGCGCTGCAGCAGGCGTAGCGCGCCGAACGGATTGGCATGCGCCCAGTCCACCCGCGCGGTGCGCCGTTCCGGCGCCAGCGATTCGGGCAGCACCCACAGGCCGTAGAGGAAGTTGAGCAGAGCCAGCCCGGCGGCGAACCAGAACGGCGCGCGCAGGTGCAGGCTGCCGAGCCAGCCGCCCAGCAGCGGACCGACCACGAAACCGACGCCGAACGCGGCGCCGATGATGCCGTAGGCCTGGGCGCGCTTGTCGGCCGGGGTGATGTCGGCGATGTAGGCGTTGGCCGAGGTGAAGCTGGCCGAGAACACGCCGGAGACCATGCGCGCCAGCAGCAGCACCGGCAGGCTCTGCGCCAGCGCCATCACCATGAAGTCCACGCCCAGCCCCAGGCACGAGGCCAGGATCACAGGGCGCCGGCCGTAGCGGTCGGACAATGCGCCCTGCAGCGGCGAGCTGACGAACTGCAGCGCGGCGAACAGGAAGCCGAACCAGCCGACCCACCTGGCCGCGGCGGCGAAATCGCCGCCGGTGAAGCCGCGCACCAGCGTGGGCAGCACCGGAATGATGACGCCGAAGGACAGCACGTCGATCAGCAGGGTGACGAAGATGAAGGCGACCGCGGCGCGGCGTGAGCGGACAGCGGGAGTCGGAGCGTGCACGGCAGGCCTCCTGGCGGACGCGGCAGTGTAATCGGCGTACCTGGCCATCGGCGCACCCGTGGGTGTGGGAGGTGGCCGATTTGAACGGGCGGCGTGCCTGCGACACCGTGGTGGCTCGGCTGGCCGTCGCGGGAGCGCTTGCACCGCGACCGGTGGGGTCATGGCGTCGGGACTGAAGTCCCTCCCACAGAAGCATCGGGGCTGGCCAATTGCGGGTCAGGGCTCGACCCTTTCTGCACCAGCGGCGCAGCCAGGCCGCTTGTCGCAGGAGCGGTTTCAACCGCGACCTGAGGGACCGAGGCGTCGGGACTGAAGTCCCTCCCACAACAGGGTCGAGGCTTGGCGGATTGTGTCGGAACCGACGTCCTCTACACCGAGCGACTCCCCTCTCCCGTCGGGAGAGGGGTCGGGGGTGAGGGTCCGGCGGAGGCAGCGGCGCCACTCATGCCACCAAGGCGCGGCGGCGCAGCAGTGACGGCCGGACCGTCACCAATGCCGACTGGCGGGCCGCAACAGGTGGTGCCCCCGTCCGGCCAGGGTCACTCGGCCGGGGTCACAACGCCGCGACAGAGATCGTCTGCTGCAGCACGTGCTGGGCGCCCGGGGCCAGTTCGATCACCTCGGGTCCGGCGTTGGCCGCTTCCAGGCACACGAACTGGCGCCAGTGCGGGCCGACGTCGGCCATCTTCTGTGCGCCGGCCTCGCCCGGGTTCCAGGCCACCAGCGTGCGGCTGCCGGTGGTGGCGATCTCGATGCGGCGCTGCAGGCCCGGGTCCAGCAGGGTGTAGCGGCCGCCGGCGCCAGTGTAGATGCGGTCGCTGCGGCCGGGGTCGCGCGGATCCTGCAGGCTCCAGTCGCCGTGCTGGCGATGCGGCGTGGCGTAGTTCTCGAACTTGTCCAGGTAGTCCAGGCCGTCCAGGCCCTGCACGCGCACCTGGGTGGCGTCGGCGACACGGAAGTAGTTGTGCAGGGCCTGGGTGAAGCGGGCGGGCGCGGTGCCGACGTTGTCGGTGACCAGGCGCTGCTCCAGGGTGGCGCCGATGCGCAATTGCATGCGCAGGCGCAGCGGCAGGTCGTCGAAGTCGGGCGGCGCCAGGGTCAGCACCAGCGTGCCGTCGGCCTCGCGCCGCGCGTCCTTCAGTTGCCAGGGTACGGTGCGCACGAAGCCGTGCGCGGGGACGGCGTCGCTCTGGCCCTGGCGGCCGAAGTACGGCCAGCACACCGGGGTGCCGCCGCGGATCGGGGTCGGCGTGGGCTGCGCGTCCGGCGACAGCCATAGCGCGTCGGTGCCGCCCTTGGGCACGAACGACAGCACCTGGCCGCCGAACAGGCTGATCGCGGCGGTGGACTGCGGGGTCTCCACCAGCAGCGAGGGGTAGCCGTGGAAGTCGCCTGTGCTCAGGCCGGGGACGTCGGACATGGGATGGATGCTCCGTGGCGCGGGGGAGTGGACGAAGGCCGGGTAGGCGGCCGGCAGCCGGAATGCGGTGGGCGGGGTGCCGCCGAACGGCGTCTGTGTAGGTGTAGGTGCAGGCGACGATGCCGGTGCAGGCGCTTGCGGCGGCGACGGCGGCGTGGCCGGTGGCGTCACCGGTGCCGCAGGCGCGCCGCCGGCCTCGCGGC
>NZ_AQOJ01000018.1:0-9955 GCF_000364685.1 Xanthomonas sp. SHU 166 | reverse complement strand
GGCCACCGGCTCGCCCTGTACACGCCGGGCGAGCAGCGCCTGAAACCCATCCGCCACCTCGTCCGCCAATGGATCGCGGGCGTGCGCGAACAGCCACGCGCGGTCGCGTTGCAGGGCGTGCAGCAGCAGGGCTTCGGCATCGGCACGCTCGACCTGGGTGCAGGCGTCGCGCAGCAGGGATTCGGGGGTGGGCGCATTCATCGCTGTCACGATGACGCAGCGAGCGCGGAAAAGCCAACGTGGTAGAACGGACCGACGCCCATGCGCCCTGGGCGGCTGACGCGCTGTTCGCGCGGCAGTGCAGCAAAGAGCCAGGCTTGGGAATCGATAGAGGAAACCTATCTATTCAATTCCATCAATCGATTTGAGGGATCTATCGGCGCCCCCTATCATGAGCCTCGTTCCATCCCCCGACCCCTATTGCAACCACGAGGAAACTCCATGTCGTCTTTGATCAACACCCAGGTCCAGCCGTTCAAGGCCAATGCCTACCGCAATGGCGAATTCATCGAAGTCACCGACGCGGACCTGAAGGGCAAGTGGTCGGTGCTGATCTTCATGCCGGCCGCCTTCACCTTCAACTGCCCGACCGAAGTGGAAGACGCCGCCGAGCATTACGCCGAGTTCCAGAAGATCGGCGCCGAGGTCTACATCGTCACCACCGACACCCATTTCTCGCACAAGGTGTGGCACGAGACCTCGCCGGCGGTGGGCAAGGCCCAGTTCCCGCTGGTCGGCGACCCGACCCACCAGCTGACCCGCGCCTTCGGCGTGCACATCGAGGAAGAAGGCCTGGCCCTGCGCGGCACCTTCGTGATCAACCCGGAAGGCGTGATCAAGACCCTCGAGATCCACGACAACGCGATCGCCCGCGACGTCACCGAGACCCTGCGCAAGCTCAAGGCCGCGCAGTTCGTCGCCTCGCACCCGGGCGAGGTCTGCCCGGCCAAGTGGAAGGAAGGCGAGAAGACCCTGAAGCCGTCGCTGGACCTGGTCGGCAAGATCTAAGCCGCCCGCGCTCCCATCTCCGCCTCGCGGCGGGGGTGGGGGTGAACCGCAGCCGGCATCGCGCGCCGGCGCCGGCTGCGGTTCATCCCTCCTCCCTCTTCGCAGCGCGCTGCTCCGGCAGCGTGCCTCCCCCTCGCTTTGCCCAACGTCAGGAGTCCGCCATGTTGGATGCCGATCTGAAAACCCAGTTGAAGGCCTACCTGGAGCGGGTCGTCCGGCCCATCCACATCACCGCGTCGGTGGACGATGGCGCCAAGTCGCGCGAGATGCTCGACCTGCTCGAGGACCTGGTGCTGCTGTCGGACAAGATCACCCTGGACGTGCACCGCGACAGCGGCGAGCGCGCGCCCTCGTTCGCGCTGAACAGCCCCGGCCACGACATCCACCTGCGCTTCGCCGGCCTGCCGATGGGCCACGAGTTCACCTCGCTGGTGCTGGCGCTGCTGCAGGTCGGCGGCCATCCGTCCAAGGCCACCGCCGAACTGATCGAGCAGGTGCGCAACCTGCCCGGCGAGTACCGCTTCGAAACCTATTTCTCGCTGTCCTGCCAGAACTGCCCGGACGTGGTGCAGGCGCTGAACCTGGCCGCGGTGCTGAATCCGAACATCCAGCACGTGGCGATCGACGGCGCGCTGTTCCAGGACGAGGTCGAGGCGCGGCAGATCATGTCGGTGCCCACCGTCTACCTCAACGGCGAAGTCTTCGACCAGGGCCGCATGACCCTGGAGCAGATCGTGGCCCGGCTCGACACCGGCGCGGCCAAGCGCGATGCGGCGGCGATCGCGGCCAAGGCGCCGTTCGACGTGCTGGTGGTCGGCGGCGGTCCGGCCGGCGCGGCGGCGGCGATCTACGCCGCGCGCAAGGGCATCCGCACCGGCGTGGCGGCCGAGCGCTTCGGCGGCCAGGTGCTGGACACCATGGCGATCGAGAACTTCATCTCCGTGCAGGAGACCGAAGGCCCGAAGATGGCCGCGGCGCTGGAGCAGCACGTGCGCCAGTACGACGTGGACATCATGAACCTGCAGCGCGCCGAACAGTTGGTGCCGGCCGGCGCCGACGGCCTGGTCGAGGTCAAGCTGGCCAACGGCGCATCGCTGAAGAGCCGCACGGTGATCCTGTCCACCGGCGCGCGCTGGCGGCAGATGAACGTGCCCGGCGAAGACCAGTACCGCAACAAGGGCGTGGCCTATTGCCCGCACTGCGACGGCCCGCTGTTCAAGGGCAAGCGCGTGGCGGTGATCGGCGGCGGCAACTCCGGCGTGGAAGCGGCGATCGACCTGGCCGGCATCGTCAGCCACGTCACCCTGGTCGAGTTCGACAGCAAGCTGCGCGCCGACGAAGTCCTGCAGCGCAAGCTGCGCAGCCTGGGCAACGTCGACATCCTGGTCAACGCGCAGAGCACCGAGGTGCTCGGCGACGGCCAGAAGGTCACCGGCCTGGTCTACAAGGACCGCGTCGGCGGCGATGTGCATCGCGTGGCGCTGGAAGGCATCTTCGTGCAGATCGGGCTGCTGCCGAACACCGAATGGCTGCAGGGCACGGTGGCGCTGTCGCCGCGTGGCGAGATCGTGGTCGACGACCGCGGCCAGACTTCCCTGCCGGGTGTGTTCGCCGCCGGTGACGCGACCACGGTGCCGTACAAGCAGATCATCATCGCCATGGGCGAAGGTTCCAAGGCGGCGCTGAGCGCGTTCGACCACCTGATCCGGCACAGCGCACCGGTCGCCAGCGGCAGCGTGGCCGAAGCGGCCTGATCCGCATCCGTCCCGCGCCGCTTCGCCGGCGCGGGACCAGGGCGTGCGGTCTCCACCGCGCGCGCCCATCTGTCTCGTCGCCAAGTGCGCCACACGCTCTATGCTGTGACCCTGCGTCACCTCCCGCCGCTGCGTTCCGAGGAACCCGCTGATGAACCTGCGTGATCTGAAATATCTGGTGGCGCTGGCCGATCACAAGCATTTCGGGCGCGCCGCCGCGGCCTGCTTCGTCAGCCAGCCGACGCTGTCCACGCAGATCAAGAAGCTCGAGGACGAACTGGGCGTGCCGCTGGTCGAGCGCGCGCCGCGCAAGGTCATGCTGACCCCGGCCGGGCGCGAGGCCGCCAGCCGCGCGCGCGGCATCGTCGCCGAGATCGAGCAGATGAAGGAGGCGGCGCGGCGCAGCCAGGATCCGGAAGCCGGCACCGTGCGCCTGGGCATCTTCCCGACGCTCGGCCCGTATCTGCTGCCGCACGTGATCCCGCGCATCCGCGCGCGCTTCCCGCAGCTGGAACTGCTGCTGATCGAAGAGAAGAGCGACGTGCTGCTGACCCGCCTGCGCGAAGGCCGGCTGGACGCGGCGCTGCTGGCGCTGCCGCTGCACGACGAGCAATTGCATGCCGAATTCCTGTTCGAGGAACCGTTCGTGCTGGCGGTGCCCGAGCAGCATCCGCTGGCGCGGCGGCCGACCCCGCTGACCATGGACGAACTGCACGCGCAACGCCTGCTGCTGCTCGAGGACGGGCACTGCCTGCGCGACCAGGCGCTGGACGTGTGCCACCTGTCCGGCGCGCTGGAGAAAGCCGAGTTCCAGGCCACCAGCCTGGAGACGCTGCGGCAGATGGTCGCCGCCAATGTCGGCGTGACCCTGCTGCCGCTGCTGGCGGTGCAGCCGCCGGTGGCCAATCCGCCGAACCTGCGCCTGCTGCCGTTCGCGCCCGACGGCGGGCCAAGCCGGCGCATCGCCATGCTGTGGCGGCGCAGTTCGGCGATGGGCGCGTTCCTGCAGCAACTGGCGCACCTGTTCGGTGCGCTGCCCGAGGAGTTGTTCACGCTGCCGGCGCAGGCATCGCTGCCGGACCAGGCGCCGCGCCAGGTGGCCTGAACAGGCCGACCGGCCGCGACGTCGCATCGGCGCCGGCTTGCTTGCACAATGGGAACGGGGGCGGCGCGGTGCCGCCTCCGTTCGTTGTGCCATCCAACCGGAGCCTGTCCATGACCTCGCAACACCACAGCGGCCTGCCGCCCTCGTTGATCGTCTCCAGCCGCGACCTCGCGCGCCTGGAAGCCCTGCTCGACTCCCCTGCCTTGCACCAGCACCCGGCCGCGCAAGCGCTGGGCGCAGAACTCGACCGCGCCACCGTGATGGCGCCCGACCAGATTCCCCCCGGCATCGTCACCATGCATTCCCGCGTGGAGTGCGAAGACGAACTGCACGGCGAACGCCATCAGCTGACCCTGGTGTATCCGCACGAAGCCGATGCCGCGCATGCGCGCATCTCGGTGCTGGCCCCGGTCGGCAGCGCCCTGCTCGGCCTGGCCGTGGGCCAGTCGATCGACTGGCAGGCGCCCGGCGGACGCCCTCTGCGCCTGCGCGTGACCGCGGTGCAGCGCGCCAACGACGACAATGCGCGCGCAGCGCGTTAACGTGCGCGGCCCTATCCTTGTTCCCACTCGTTTCCGAGAGATACCGATGACCTCTTCCGCCCCCTCCAAGCTCGCCCAGTTGCGCGAGTTGTCCGTGGTCGTGGCCGATACCGGCGACTATGACGCGATCAAGCGGCTCAAGCCGGTGGACTGCACCACCAATCCGACCCTGGTGAAGAAGGCGCTGGACCTGCCGGTCTACGCCGATCTGATCGATGAGGCGCTGGCCTGGGCGCGCGGCCAGGACGGCGACCACGCCGCCCTGGTCGACGAGATCGCCGACCGCCTGACCATCGGCGTCGGCGCCAAGCTCAGCGCGCTGGTGCCCGGCCGCGTGTCCACCGAAGTGGACGCCGACCTGGCCCACGACACCGCCGCCACCATCGCCAAGGCGCACAAGTTCATCGACATGTACGCCGAGCGCGGCATCCCCAAGGACCGGATCCTGATCAAGGTCGCCGCAACCTGGGAAGGCATCGAGGCGGCGCGGCAGCTGCAGCGCGACGGCATCGATTGCAACCTGACCCTGATCTTCAACCGCACCCAGGCCCTGGCCTGCGCCGAGGCCGGCGTGTTCCTGATCTCGCCCTTCGTCGGCCGCATCCTCGACTGGTACGTGGCCAAGGGCCAGACCCCGGCGACCATCGACGAGGACCCGGGTGTACAGTTCGTGCGCGGCGTGTACGACGAGTTCAAGCGCCGCGGTTCGCAGACCGTGGTCATGGGCGCCTCGTTCCGTTCCACCGCGCAGATCGAGGCGCTGGCCGGCTGCGACCGCCTGACCATCTCGCCGGATCTGCTGGAGAAGCTCGACGCCGACCACGGCCCGCTGCCGCGCAAGCTCTCGCCCGGCCAGGCCGACGGCGCCAAGATCGAGCCGATCGACGCCAAGCGCTTCGCCGCCGACCTGGCCGCCGACCCGATGGCTACCGAAAAGCTGGCCGGCGGCATCGACACCTTCGCCAAGGACCTGCAGGCCCTGCGCGACACGATCCGGAAGAAGCTGATCGGCTGAGTGTTGCCTGCACCCCAAGCGCGGTGATGCTGCGCTTGGGGTGCCGGGAATAGGGAAACGGGAATGGGGAATTGGCCAAGCGGGTGCGCCTCTCGCCGCCGTTTTCCCGCCCGATCAGATGTCGTCGCTACAGGCGCTTGCGCACCAACCACGAACGCCAAAACAGGCGCAGCCACAACGCGTATCACCCATGGCGCTTTCGACGCCGCGTTGGCGCGGCCACAACTTTTCCCAGGCTATGCTGCGCGCCCGAGTGCAGAGGCAAGGCAATGGCGACGATCGCAGTGGTGATGGTGGACGGCGTGGCGGACTGGGAGATCGGCACCATCCTGCCGGCGGCGCGGGCCTGGTTCGGCGACACGATCCAGATCGCCAGCATCGACGGCAAGTCCATCACCTCGATCGGCGGGCTGGAGCTGCACCCCACCTATGCGCTGTCGGACCTGGCGCCATTGGACGCCGACCTGTGGCTGCTGCCCGGCAGCGACCGCTGGCAGGCCGGCGAGATTCCAGGACTGAGCGCACTGCTGCAGCAGCGCCTGGAGGCTGGCCGCGGCGTGGCGGCGATCTGTGGGGCGACCCTGGCGCTGGCCTACGCCGGCCTGCTCGATAGCCGCCCGCACACCAGCAATTCCGAAGCCTTCCTGCGCGAGCACGCCGGCGTCTACGCCGGCAGCGCGCATTACCAGGAGCGCCGCGTGGTCAGCGCCGGCGGGCTGATCACCGCCCCCGGCACCAGCCCGGTCAGTTTCGCCGAGGAATGCCTGCGCCTGCTGCACCCCGAACGCGAGGAGCAGATCACGCAGATGCGGCAGATGTTCGCGGCCGAGTTCGTGTAGCGCGACCAGTGCCACCTGTCATGCAGACGGCGGCGGCACGCCATGACTACACTTGTCGCCACACCCTGCAACCCACCATCGGCGGCAGCCCGCGGCGTCGCGGTCGATCCGCGGCGGGCGTGACGTAACGGCGGTCACGCACGCCAGCGCGCCGGCAGGGTGCTTCCACGGCCTGGACAGGAGAGAGTGCATGCGCGGATGGATGGTGCGTTGGTTGTTTTCGCTGGCGATGGCCGCCGCCAGTGCCACCGGCATGGCCGCCACGCCGGCACCGACCCGGGTCGCGATCCTGGGCGTGGAGCACGCGGCGCAACTGGTCTCCGAGCGCGACCAGCCGGGTGTGCTCGCCGCGTTCCTGGAGCACCTCGCGCCGGATGCGATCTGTCTCGAGCGACCGCCGGAGCAGGCGGCGCGCGGCGATTACTACGAATACACCTACGAGGTGCAGGGCGTGATCCTGCCGTACGCTGCGACGCATCCCGTCGCCCTCTGTCCGATCGACTGGATGCCGCCGGTGGAGGACGCCAGACTCGGCTTCGGCACGGATCTGGACACGCCGCTGGAACTGCGCCGCGAGCAGGGGTTCCAGGGCTTCCTGTCGTTCCCCGACAAGGCCGCATTGCAGCGCGATTTCTTCGCGGCGGATGTGGCCGAGAACGTGGCCGCGGTGCGGAAGTGGGCGCAAACCCCGGCGCCGCGCGCCGACCAGGACCTGCCGCGACGCCTGTACCTGTACCGCACCTTCCTGCAGGCCCAGCGCATCCGCGCCGCGGCACTGGCGCACCCGGGCAAGACCGTGCTGGTCGTGGTGGGCTATTTCCACAAACCGGACCTGGAGACGATCCTCGCGCACGACCCGGCGATCGCGCTGGTGCAGCCGTCGACGCTGGGGCGCCCCACCGCGGACGCGGTCGCGCGCGCCAGCACCGCGTCACAGCGCGCGGCGATCCTGGCCTTCAACCTGCTCGGCACCCAGGCCGAGACCGGCAACGTCGACTGGGCATGGATGCGCCGCGTCCTGGAGACGTACGCGACCGAGGCGCCGGCCGCCGAAACGGCGCTGTTGCGAAGCCGCCTGGCCCTGCTGAGCGGCCAGATCGCGCCGGCCGAAGCGCGGCGCCGCTACGCGCAGCTCGCCGAGGAAACCCCAGCCGAGCTGGCATTCGGCTGGACCGGCGTGCAGGACCGCAGCCGCGTGGATTCGTTCTTCGATCCCTTCGGCAATCTGACGGTGCGCCAGCGCGCGACGCTGGAACTGGCACGCACCGACTATGCGCTCGGCCGCAGCCGCGACGGCGATGCGGCGATCGTGCGGCTCAAGGCCGAGCTGTCGCCACGCAAGGCGCTGCAGTTGTCCGGCTATGCGGCACGGCTGCGGCCGGCCCTCGACAAACACGACACGGGCATCGCCAAGTAGGCAGGCGGCGTCGGCCAATGGGCACTGCTGCGTCCCGGCGCGGTTCAGTCTCGTTTCTTGAGAGCGTGCCGTGGCTTCATGCCACCGAGTTCAGCCCAGAGGCGCGTCATGTCACTCGTCGAGTTCGCAAGCCGCTACAGCAACCTCGCCGGCGTCATCGCAGCAGCCGGAGCCCTTCCCATGTTTTTCCTGAAATGGAGGACCGGCTTTCTCAGTCTCTCCGTGAAACGCACGCAACGCCTTTACGCGCTTTCCCTGGATGGTGCCTGGCGCACCGCGGACGCGGCTGCGTTGCAAATCGCGGTCGGCAATGCCATCGGCGGCAATCTCGATGGCGACGAAATTAGGATCGCGTTGGAACGCAGCAATGCGGCAAAGGTTCTGACTTACTGCAAGATGGCCAAAGGCATGATCGGGGTGTCGAACGACAAGTCGCACTTCGTGCCCAAAGGGATCTGGAAATCAGCCAGGAGCTATCGAAAAGGAGCCATTGCGCTATACGCGGCCGCATTCGTGCCCTGGTTGCTTGCACCGGCCGCCTTCAATCTCTTTGCGCCATCCAACCAGAGTGCTGGTGGGATTGCGCTGGCGATGTTGCTATCGACCCTCGTCCTGGCATGGCTCTCCGCGTGTGCGGAAGCCGCTTACCGTCTCACGAGCGACTTTGATCGGAGATACCCCAGGCTCCAGCCGCTCCCAGCCAGCAAAGGACGGACGAGGGCAGCGCGCAAGAAGCGTGCTGGCGCGCCGCAGCCGAGCGCGGGTCGGCCGCGGCGCAACCTCCGCGTTGAGACTCAGGCCTCCAGCCCGATAGGACAACTCACTCCGGTCCCGCCCAGCCCGCAGTAGCCGCCCGGGTTCTTGGCCAGATACTGCTGGTGCTCGTCCTCGGCGTAGTAGAACGGCGGCGCCGGGAAGCGGATCTCGGTGGTGATGGAGCCGTAGCCGGCAGCGTCCAGGCGCTGCTGGTAGGCATCGCGGCTGGCCAGCGCGGCCTCGTACTGCGCTTGGGTGGTGCAGTAGATCGCCGAGCGGTACTGGGTGCCGGTGTCGTTGCCCTGGCGCATGCCCTGGGTCGGGTCGTGGCTTTCCCAGAAGGTCTGCAGCAACTGCTCGAAGCGCACGGCCTGCGGGTCGAACGCCACCAGCACCGCCTCGGTGTGGCCGGTCTGGCCGGAGCACACTTCGCGATAGGTGGCATTGGGCGTCTCGCCGCCGGCATAGCCGACCGCGGTGCTGAACACGCCGGGCAGCGACCAGAACTTGCGTTCGGCGCCCCAGAAACAGCCCAGGCCGAACTGCACCTGCTCCAGGCCGGCGAAGGCATCGCGCAAGGGATGGCCGTTGACGAAGTGACGGTTGTGCAGCGGCAGCGGCTGCGCGCGTCCCGGCAGGCTCTCGCCCGGGCGCGGCAGGCGCTGCTTGAAGGCACCGATTCCCAACATGGCATGGACTCCTGGCAGCGACGGCGATGTCGTGTGGATGGCGCTGCCGGAGTCCGCTTTCAAGTGCGCCCGACCACCGCGGCGGCGGTGACGGACGCGACGTTCACTTCGCTGCGGCGCTGGCCGTGGCGGCGGCGACCGGTTCCGGCATCGCCGAGCTGTGGTGGTTGATGATCAGCCAGCGCCCGTCGCGCTTTTCGTAGACGAAGGTGTAGCGCGCCTGCACCTGGCGGGTGCTGCCGTCGGGATTGTTCAGGGTGAAGGTGTAGACGCCGGCGTCGACCGCGCTGTCGTCGTCGAGCAACCGCACCTGGCGGTAGTTGATGGCACCGCGCGGCTTGGCGGCGAGGAAGTGGCTGAAGTAGTCCTCGATCTCGGCGCGGCTGGCGCGGACCTGGTTGGACACCGTGGGCAGCAGCACGCCGTCGCGGGCGTACAGGTCGGCCACGCGCTGCGGATTGCCGGTGGCCAGCGCCGCGTTCCAGCGGTCGAACAGGCCGGCGATCTCGCGCTCGGCGCTGCTGGCCGGCGTCGCCGGCGTACCGTCGTAATGCATCGCCGGCGCGGCCAGCGCGATGGAGGTGGTGGTCAGGCCCAGTGCCAGGGCGAACAGGATGCGACGCATGGGAAGTCTCCGTGTGCTGAGGGGATGCCGTCTCGGGGCGAAGCGAGTATCGGCAGCGGCGGCTTGCGCAACATCCGCCGGGCGGCATATCCTCGAATATGCCGTTCGGCATATCGGAGACGCACCCGTGCACCCTCCCTCCAATGCAGGCCAGTGGCGTGAAGCGCTGCGCCGCGACGCTGCCGACGCCGCGCGCTGGCAAGCC
>NZ_AQOJ01000017.1:0-5568 GCF_000364685.1 Xanthomonas sp. SHU 166 | reverse complement strand
ACCCCAACCCCTCTCCCGGTGGGAGAGGGGCTAAAGCTGCTGTCGGAAGTCTCCGCGATGCGCCGTCAGGACCTGACCTGGCCGCGCGCGTCCACTCGCGTCGAGCATCCGCTGTCTGCCAGCCTCCGCGCGCCGCCCGCGTTCCGCCCTCAGAGCACGCCGCGCTTCATCTGGTCGCGCTCGATGCTCTCGAACAGCGCCTGGAAGTTGCCTTCGCCGAAGCCCTCGTTGCCCTTGCGCTGGATGATCTCGAAGAAGATCGGGCCGATGCAGTTCTGGGTGAAGATCTGCAGCAGCTTGCGCTGCTTGGTCTCCAGGTCGGCGTCGATCAGGATCTTGTTGCGCGCCAGCCGCGCCACGTCCTCGCCGTGATTGGGGATGCGCTGGTCGATCACCTCGAAATAGGTGTCCGGCGTGTCCAGGAACTCGACACCGGCCGCGCGCATGCGCTCGACGGTCTCGTAGATGTCGTCGGTGAAGCAGGCGATGTGCTGGATGCCTTCGCCGCGGTAGGCGTCCAGGTACTCGTTGATCTGGCTCTTCGGATCGGACGATTCGTTGAGCGGGATGCGCACCACGCCGTCCGGCGCGGTCATCGCCTTGGACACCAGCCCGGTCTTGGCGCCCTTGATGTCGAAGTAGCGGATCTCGCGGAAGTTGAACAGGCGCTCGTAGTAGTCCGACCAGCGCTGCATGTTGCCGAAGTACAGGTTGTGGGTCAGGTGGTCGATGAAGGTCAGGCCGAAACCGGCCGGATGCTGCTCGGCACCGGGCACCGGCTCGAACTCGGTGTACACCGAGCCCTTCTCGCCGTACTGGTCGACCAGGTACAGCATGCAGTCGCCGATGCCCTTGACCACCGGTGCCGGCACCGCGCGGGTGTCGGCCTTGTCGGCGATCGCTTCGCCGCCGTTCTCCAGCACCTTGGCGAACACGTCGTCGGCCGGGTGCCGGAAGCGGATCGCGAAGCCGCAGGCGCAGGGACCATGTGCGGCCGCGAAATCGGCGGCGAAGGAATCCGGTTCCTCGTTGACCAGGAAGTTGACCCCGCCCTGGCGGTACACGGTGATCGCGCGCTGGCGATGGCGCAGCACCGCGGTGAAGCCCATGCTGCGGAAGTACGCTTGCAACTGCTCGCCCTGCCCGGCCGGCGCGGCGAATTCCACGAACTCGAAACCGTCGATGCCCATCGGGTTCTCGAAGGTGGTGACCTGCATGCCGAGGTTGGTCGGCTGCGACGGATGCTGCGCTTGTGCATTCATGACGCGTCTCCTGGAGGGGGGAGTCGCGGCGGCCGGGCCGAAATTTCGGATGCGGACGGGCGCCAGACTCGCGAGAATGGACCGTAGTATCCTCCGTTATAGTTACAAGTGAAACCACCAGCAAGGTGCAATGCAGCATGACGATCGCCACGCCCGCTCCCACGCCCGACTCGCCCTCCCTGGATCTGGAACGGTTCCTGCCGTACCGGATCAGCGTGCTGTCCAACCGCATCAGCAGCAACATCGCCCGCGTCTATGGCGAGCGCTACGGCATGGCGGTGACCGAGTGGCGGGTGATGGCGGTGCTGGCGCTGTATCCGGGGCTGTCGGCCGGCGAGGTCTCCGAGCGCACCGCGATGGACAAGGTGGCGGTGAGCCGGGCGGTGGCGCGGCAGCTGGAGCGTGGCTTCATCCAGCGCGAGACCCACGGCGACGACCGCCGCCGCTCGGTGCTGCACCTGACCGCGGCCGGGGTGGAGGTGTACCAGGTGGTGGCGCCGATGGTGCTGGAATGCGAGCGGCGCCTGCTGGCGCCCTTCAGCGAGGACGAGCAGCGCCTGCTGAACCGGCTGATCGACCGCCTGGCGGCCGAGGGCCTTCCGAGCATGACCGGGCGCTGAGGCGCCGGGGCCCGTGACACCGGGGCCTCGAACACCGGAGGAGCGGCTTCATCCGCGACCGGGCATTCCTTGGAAGCCCGGTCGCGGCTGATCCCACAAAAGGGCACAAGACCCGCTCCTACGAGAACTGCGCTTCGCGACCGCTCAGGCCTTCGGCGGCGCCCATTCCTTGAGGAAGTCCGAGAACTTCCTGCGATCGTAGTCCTTGCCCTTCTGCAGGTCGGCGAGCACCTGCGAGTGCAGCAGCTTGCCGTCGGCGTCGAGCACCAGCAGGTGCGGGAAGTCGACGATCTTCGGGTACTGCGCCATGAACGCCTCGTTCTTGTTGGCGTCGCTGACGTTGACCTTGACCCAGACGAAGTTGGCGTCGCGGAAGCTGCGCAGCTCCGCATCGCCCTCGATGAAGGTGTCCAGGGTGTGGCACCAGTCGCACGCCTCGTTGCCCACGTCGAGCAGGATGCGCTTGCCGCCGCGCTTGGCCTCGACCATGGCGGTGTCCAGGTCGTCGGCCGGATTGCGCTGGGGATCGAACTGCGCGCCCAGGGCCTTGGCCGCGGCCACGTCGGCGGCGGCCGGGGTATTGCCCGAGGCCACCGGCTGGTTGGGGTCGGCCACCGGCGGCTTCTGCACCGAGGTGTCCAGCGGCTTGGCCGGCGCCTGCGCGTCGGGCGGCGCCGCGGTCTGCCCGCACGCGCTCAGCGCCAGCATCGCCGCCAGGGCAGCGCAGATCGTCTTGTTCATCGCCATTGCGTCGTCCTCAGGTTACTTCACACCGTGCATCAGCTTGCTGATCAGCGGCGCGATCAGGAACAGCACCACGCCGGCGCCCAGCAGCGCCCAGAAGCCGAAGGTATACCCGCCCAGCGCGGACGACACGGTCATGCCGCCTTCGCCACTGACATGGCTGGCGAAGATGCCGGACAGGTTGTTGCCGATGCCGGTGGACAGGAACCAGCCGCCCATGCCGAAGCCGACCAGCCGCACCGGCGCCAGCTTGGTCACCATCGACAGCCCGATCGGCGACAGGCACAGCTCGCCCACCGACTGGATGACGTAGACCATGAACAGGGTCCAGAACGGGATCTTGCCGGCGTCGTTGACCAGGCTCGACAGCGCGAACATCAGCAGCAGGAAGGCCAGGCCGTTGAACGCCAGGCCGAGCGCGAACTTGCGCGAGATCGACGGATTGAAGCGGCCGGCCTTGACCCAGATCCAGGCGATGACCGGCGCCAGGGTGATGATCGCCAGCGAGTTGACCGACTGGAACCATGCGGTCGGGAAGGTCCAGTCGCCGAACTGGCGGTTGACGATCTCGTCGGCGAGGAAGGTGAAGGAACTGCCGGCCTGCTCGAAGAACATCCAGAACAGCACGTTGAAGGCGAAGATGATCAGCATCGCGATGACCTTGTCGCGCGCCACCTTGCCGTTGCGGATGCCTTCCACCAGCAACATGATCGCCAGGGCCACGAACATGGTGCTGAGGATCCACTGCAGCACTTCGGCGCCGGCGGCCAGCGCCAGGTACACCGCCGGGATCGCCACCAGCATGCCCAGCAGCACGTAGACCACGCGCATGCCGCCGGCACCGCCCGGCAATGGCGCGCCGATGCCCTTGAGCTGGCGGCGGCCGAACCAGAACCACACCAGGCTGATCAGCATGCCGATGCCGGAGGCGATGAACACCATCTTGTAGGACGGCATCGCTTCGGTGCCGAACACCTTCTCGGCCAGCTGCTGGGTCAGCCACGGCGCGATCATCGCGCCGAGGTTGATGCCCATGTAGAAGATGGTGAACCCGCTGTCGCGGCGCGGATCGGCGGCGCTGTACAGCTTGCCGACCATGGTCGAGATGTTGGGTTTGAACAGGCCGTTGCCGACCACCACGGTGGCCAGGCCCAGTTCGAAGACCTGCGGGTTGGGCACGGAGATCAGGAACAGGCCGGTGGACATGACCGCCGCACCGACCAGGATCGAGCGCTGGTAGCCGAGCACCCGGTCGGCGATGTAGCCGCCGAAGATCGCCGCCGCGTACACCAGCGCCAGGTAGGCGCCGTAGGTGGCGCTGGCCGGCGCCTGGCCGGCGCCCTGGCCGTCATAGAACTGCGCCACGATGTACAGCACCAGCGCCCAGCGAATGCCGTAGAACGCGAAGCGTTCCCAGAACTCGGTCATGAACAGCATCCACAGGGGACGCGGGTGCCCCAGCAGGGTCTTGAATTCGGGCGGTTGCGCTGACGGCGGTTGCGGTGAGGCGGGGTTGTTCGACGCGACGACGTCAACGCTCATGCGGTGTTCCCTTGCGTATTCAGGATGGGCTGGGGCGGTGCGTCCGGCCAGGCCGGGCAACGGGCGAGGATCACCGAGCGACGGCGTGGCGTCAAATGCGTGGTGGGGCCGGGACTCGGGACCCGGGGCCGGGGACCCGGAAAGGCGGGCCCTCGAAGGCCAGGGATTCCGGGCGAGAAGGCGATGTGCGCATGCGCTACGCCCGGGTCCACGCGGCACGCCCCACGGAAAGACCAACGCCTCCGACCACGACGCAGCGCAGCAAGGCCGAGCGGCGCCTGCCAGCGCGCTCCACTACGGCGCTTGCGACGCCCCATCCGGGTCCCGGGTCCCGAGTCCCGGGTCCCGGCTTTCCAGCCCCACCGACGTCCGCACCTCGAACAGTTCCGGGAAGAAGGTCAGCGCCAGCGCCTGCTGCAGGAAGCCGACGCCACTGGAGCCGCCGGTGCCGCGCTTGAAGCCGATCACCCGCATCACCGTGCGCATGTGGCGGAAGCGCCACAGCTGGAACTGGGTCTCCAGGTCCACCAGGTCCTCGCACAGCGCGTACTCGCGCCAGTAGCGGTCGGTGTTCTCGTAGATGCGCTCGAACACCGGGCGCAGCAGCGGGTCGCTGACGTGCGGCTGGCGCCAGTCGCGGGCGTGGTACGGCGCCGGCACCGCGTGGCCGAAGCGGGCCAGGTAGCGCAGGAACTCCTCGTACAGGCTGGGCGCTTCCAGCACCGCCTGCAGCGCCGCCTGGCCCTGCGGGTCGTGATCGAACACCGGCAGCATCTGCGCGTTCTTGTTGCCGAGCATGAATTCGATGGTGCGGTACTGCAGCGACTGGAAGCCGGAGGACGGGCCCAGCACGTCGCGGAAGCCCATGTACTCGGACGGGGTCAGGGTCTCCAGCACCGACCACTGCTCGGTCAGCAGGCGCAGCACCTGCTTGCTGCGCGCCAGCACCTTGCGGCATTGCCACACCTGGTCACGCTGCAGGTGCGCGATCGCCGCGCCCAGCTCATGCGCCAGCAGCTTCAGCCACAGCTCGGAGGTCTGGTGCTGGACGATGAACAGCAGTTCGTCGTGGTGCGGCGGGCTCGACAACGGCTGCTGCGCCGACAGCAGCCGGTCCAGGCGCAGGTAGCCGCCGTAGGTCAGGCGGCCTTCCAGGTCGGTGTGGATGCCGGCTTCGAGCGGGCGCTGGTTCTGTTCGACGGGCATGGGCGGCGTGGGCGTTCCGGGCCGGCAAGGGTACCGCAGCGACGAATGTCACACATTCGTCAGCACCGGCTGACAAACTCCGGCACAATCGTCGGCGGCGCCTGGGGGGTGCCGTCACGTTATCTGCGTAAGAGCGGCAAACCAAACTACTGCGCAGCCACCAGGCGGGCGCGGACGGTGCTCGGAATCCTCAT
>NZ_AQOJ01000016.1:0-13990 GCF_000364685.1 Xanthomonas sp. SHU 166 | reverse complement strand
CCTGCCAGTAATCCAGGTCCATGGCGTTCTGCGCCACGAAGCGCCGCACCTCGTTGTCGTTGGCGGCCAGCGCGCCCTGGCTGGTCCCGATGCCGTCGCGCTGCGACTGCACCTGCTTGAACTGCTCGTTGCGCTGGATCAGGCGCTTGAGCATGCGCACCGTCTCGTTGTACTGGGCGTTCTTGGCCATCACGATGCGCGCGCAGACCTTCATCTGCTCGTCGACCGCGCTGCCGTTCATGTCCGGCGCCAGCGCCTTAAACTGGTTCATCAATCCGGCGATGCCGCTCTGGCTCGCGCCCGGGCAGCTATCCTCCAGCCCGTAGTCCTGGGGACGCTCGGGAAAGTTGTCGGCCATGGTGGAGTCGCCGAACTGCAGCCGCTGGAGCTTGATGAGCTGCTGCTGGTAGTGCTCCAACTGCATCTGGTACTGCTTGATCGTCTCGCCCCAGCGTTTGGCCTGCTCGGCGTATTCCTGCAACGCCTTGGCCATCGACATCGGGTCGTTGACGATCCAGGTGGCATTGGCGGGTCCGGCAGCCAGGAAGGCGGCGAGCGCGACACCTGCGAACAGGCGCGACAAGCGGGGGCGACGGGTCGAGGAGTGGGTCATGGGCGATCTCGGCAGGTCTCGTGCGATACAGGGCGCAGCGACGGTTTCCAGCTGCTGTGCGTGGGCGGCAGAGGCCGACGGACAGCCGTCGGCGGCAGCAGCGGAGCCACTGAATGGTCGGATTGGGGAACCTGCTGCGGCCATAGTCCTTTATGAGCGGATGAGGCAGGGTGCGGCGGACTCTTGCATGATGTGCATTCCATTTCCACCGTTCCATGCGGCCCCGTAGGGAAGCACATTCAGCGAAGCCAGGCACGCCAATGGTTTCGCCGATCAGGGTAGGAAAACTCCGACATTGCGTCGCGGCATGTCCCGAGCCAGCCAGCGACGCCGTCACCGCCGGTTTTGCGCAGCCAGGTCCGCGCCAGCCCGCCCAGGCCGACCGCGGTGCGCCAGCTCAGTCGTCGGCGAGCCGCGCCCAGCGCTCGTGGTCGCGCCACACCCCGCCGATGCGCAGGTAGCGTGGCGAATAGCCTTCGCGGCGGAAGCCGGCGCGCTGCGCCAGCGCCAGCGAGCGGGTGTTGTCCGGCTGGATGTTGGCTTCCACCCGGTGCAGGCCCAGTTCGGCGAAGGCGTAGGCCACGCACAGGCGCAGCGCATGCGTCATCAGTCCGCGACCTTCGCAGCCGGCCATAGCGTGGTAGCCGAGGTAGGCGCTCTGGAAACAGCCGCCGACCACCTGGCTGAAGGTGAACAGGCCGGCGAGCGCGCCGCTGCTGCGTTCGCGCGCCAGTAACGCGATGTTGCTGCCGTCCAGAGTCTGCGCGTACCAGGCCTCGAAGCCCGGCACATCGGTGAACGGGTAGGTCCACGGGTGATGCAGGGCGACGCTGGCGCGGTGCGCCTGGATCAGCGCGATGCCGTCGCGGCGCCGCACCCGCGCCAGCGACACGGCCTCCTGCGCAGCCTGGCCCGCGCTCTGGCCCATGGCCTCAGGCCGGAGCCGCCGCGCCGTCGTCGCGACGCATGACCTGGGCGTGGCGCGTCTTGAACTCCTCGAAGCTCAGGCCCTGCGCCTGCGCATCGGCCTGCGCCGCGTCCTTCAGCGCGTCCGAGTACATCAGCCGCACCGGCGTGCCGGCGCGCTCGTGCAGCTCCGCCGCCTGCATGATCAGCGACAGCACTTGCGCGGCGCTCTCGCTCTGGCCGGCGATGCGCCCGTCCATGCCCAACACCCACTCGCCGTCGCGGCGCACGATGCCGGCCAGCAAGGTGCGCTGCTGGTCGCGCAGTTCCGCATGCGGTTCGATGGGCGCGGCCGGCGCGGCGCCCTCGGCGCGGTGGCGCAGGCGCTCGGCCAGCTTCTTGCGCAGGTCGCGGCGCTGCTTGGACTGGATGGACATGCGGTTTCCTCAACGATGACCCGACGACGATAGCCCAACCGCGGCGATGCTCACAGCGGGTCGGCCGGTTCCAGCCGCGGCACCTGCGCATCCGGCCACGGCAGGCGCTTGCCGCTGCGCCGCTCCCAGCGCCAGAAACCCCAGCCGAGCAGGAAGAACGCGCCCGAGCCCAGCGCCAGGTGCAGGGCATGGCCGCTGAGCAGCGGCGACAGCACCCCGGCCACCAGCACGGTGACCATCAACTGGGTGAAGGCCTGCAGCGAGGAGGCCAGCCCGCGCTGGCGCGGATACATGTCCAGCACCGCCAGCGCCAGGATCGGGAAGATCAGCGCGGTGCCCAGGCCGGCGAAGAAGATCGGCAGCACCGCCCAGGGCAGCGCGATGGCCGGCGCCAGCGCGGTGTAGGCGATGTTGCCGGCCATCGACAGGCCGCAGCAGACGAAGCCGAAGCGCACCTGGCGCATCGGCCCCAGCCGCCCGGCCATGCGCCCGGACAGGAACGCGCCCAGGGTCATGCCGCCGATGGTGGGCAGGAACAGCCAGGCGAAGTCGCGCTCGGTCTTGCCCAGCAGGTCGATCATGAACACCGGCGCCGAGGCGATGTACAGGAACACCCCGCCGAAATTGAACGCGCCGGCCGCGGCCAGCCGCTGGAACCGCGGATTCAGCGCGATGCCGATGTAGTCGCGCAGCAGCGTGCGCGGCGCCAGCGGCGTGCGCGCCTGCGGCGGATGCGTCTCCGGCATCCAGCGCAGGGTCGCGACCAGCAACAGCGAGGAGAAGCCGACCAGGAACCAGAAGATCGTCGGCCAGCCGCGGCCGCTGCCCAGGATCCAGCCGCCGATGACCGGCGCGATCGCCGGGGCGATGCCGAAGATCATCGACACCTGGCTCATCAGCCGCTGCGCATCGTCGCCGTGGAACAGATCGCGGATCACCGCGCGACCGACGATCATGCCGACGCCGGCCGAGACGCCCTGCAGCGCGCGGAACACCAGCAGGGTCGGCAGGTCGCGCGACAGCGCACAGCCGGCCGAGGCCAGGATGAACACGACCAGCCCGGCCACGATCACCCGGCGCCGTCCCAACGCGTCGGACAGCGGCCCGTGGGCCAGGCCCATCAGCGCGTAGGCCAGCAGGTACACGCTCACCGTCTGCTGGATCGCCACCGGATCGGCATGCAGGCGCTGCGCCAGCTGCGGGAACGCCGGGAAGATCGTGTCGATGGAGAACGGACCGAACATCGCCAGCCCGGCCAGCAACAGGGCCATGCGGCGTGTGGACACGGACGGGAGCGTCATGGGGACATCATCCTGAAAGCCGGCCGCGGCGGCCGCAGGACAGGCGCACGCGCGGCGACGCCGTCCGGCATGGACGGGCGCGAGAAAAGGGAGTGCGGCCATGATACGCGCTGCGGCCGCAGGCGCGCATCCGCCGCGGCTTGCCCATTCAGGCTGGCGTGGGCGCGCGCGGCCCGCCGTGGGCGCCGCCGGCCACGTTATAATCGCGGCGCAGCAAGGTGGGAGAAGCGGGGCGACCCGCTGCCGAAGGCGCAAACGCCCGTAATCGCTCAGGCCCGATACCACCCGCACCAAGACTCTGGAGAGACCGGTCAAACCCGGCGCCGAAGGGGCACGAAGCGCAGCGCCAGCCGCCGCTTCCAAACTCTCAGGCAAAAGGACAGAGGGGCATTGGGAAGACGCGTGCTTCCCGTCGATCGTGCCCGCCGCTGCGGCCCGACGACGGCCTTGCGCGCGTCCCCGCCTCCTCGTGCCTTCCTCAGCCGGACGACTGCCATGTCTCACACCTCTTCGCTGCGCGACCTCGAACACCACTGCGCCTTCATCGAGCGCCACATCGGCCCGAACGACGCCGAGATCGCGCACATGCTGCGCACCGTCGGCCACGACTCGCTGGAGGCGATGACCGACGCCATCGTGCCCGGCAACATCAAGTCGCCCGCCGCGCTGGCGCTGCCCGACGCCATCACCGAGGAGGAGGCGCTGGCCAAGATCCGCGCCATCGCCGACAAGAACACCGTGTTCCGCAGCTTCATCGGCCAGGGCTACTACGGCACCCACACGCCGAAGGTGATCCTGCGCAACATCCTCGAGAACCCGGCCTGGTACACCGCCTACACGCCGTAC
Organism: Xanthomonas sp. SHU 166; assembly: GCF_000364685.1. Taxonomy (NCBI): domain Bacteria; kingdom Pseudomonadati; phylum Pseudomonadota; class Gammaproteobacteria; order Lysobacterales; family Lysobacteraceae; genus Xanthomonas; species Xanthomonas sp. SHU 166. The sequence goes on along the minus strand of NZ_AQOJ01000016.1, from coordinate 9,887 downwards.
CAGGCGGAGATCTCGCAGGGCCGCATGGAAGCGCTGATCAACTTCCAGACCATGTGCGCCGACCTCACCGGCATGGAAATCGCCAACGCCTCGCTGCTGGACGAAGCCACCGCCGCGGCCGAGGCGATGACCCTGGCCAAGCGCTCGGCCAAGTCCAGGTCCGACACCTTTTTCGTGCACGACGCGGTGCACCCGCAGACCCTGGAACTGCTGCGCACCCGCGCCGAGCCGCTGGGCATCGTGCTGCGCGTGGGCACGCCGGAGGAAGCGCTGCAGGCCGAGTGCTTCGGCGTGCTGCTGCAGTATCCGGACAGCTTCGGCCACATCGGTGACCACCAGGCGCTGGCGGACGCGGTGCATGCGCAAGGCGGCCTGGTCGCCGTCGCCACCGACCTGCTCGCGCTGACCCTGATCGCCGCCCCCGGCGAATGGGGCGCGGACATCGTCGTCGGCAATTCGCAGCGCTTCGGCGTGCCGTTCGGCTTCGGCGGCCCGCATGCCGCGTTCATGGCCTGCCGCGACGCCTACAAGCGTTCGATGCCGGGCCGCCTGATCGGCGTGTCGATCGACGCCGCCGGCAACCCCGCCTATCGCCTCACCCTGCAAACCCGCGAGCAGCACATCCGCCGCGAGAAGGCCACCTCCAACATCTGCACCGCGCAGGTGCTGCTGGCGGTGATGGCCTCGATGTACGCGGTGTACCACGGCCCCGAGGGCCTGGTGCGCATCGCCCGCCGTACCCACCGCCTGGCCGCGATCCTCGCCGCGGCGCTGCGCGGCGCCGGCGTCGCCGTCGGCGAGCGCTTCTTCGACACCCTGCACGTCACCGGCGTCGATGCCGAGGCCATCCACGCCAAGGCGCGTGCGGCCGGCATCAACCTGCGCGCGATCGACAGCGCGTCGCTGGGCATCAGCCTGGACGAGACCGCCACCCGCGCCGACGTGGTCGCGCTGGCGCAGCTGTTCGGCGCGCAGGCCGACGTGGACGCGCTCGACGCCGCCACCGCCGATGCGCTGCCGCCGCAACTGCTGCGGCACAGCGCGTTCCTGCAGCACCCGGTGTTCAACACCCACCACAGCGAGCACGAACTGCTGCGCTACATGCGCGCGCTGGCCGACAAGGACCTGGCGATGGATCGCACCATGATCCCGCTGGGCAGCTGCACCATGAAGCTCAACGCCACCGCCGAGATGATCCCGGTGACCTGGCCGCAGTTCGGCGCGATCCATCCGCTGGCCCCGGCCGAGCAGAGCGTCGGCTACAAGCAGCTGATCGACGAACTGGAAGCGATGCTGGTCGAGTGCACCGGCTACGACGCGGTCAGCCTGCAGCCCAACTCCGGCGCGCAGGGCGAGTACGCCGGCCTGCTGGCGATCCGCGCCTACCACCGCGTCCGCGGCGAAGGCCACCGCGACATCTGCCTGATCCCCGAATCGGCGCACGGCACCAACCCGGCCTCGGCGCAGATGTGCGGCATGACCGTGGTGGTGACCAAGTGCGACGGCAACGGCAACGTGGACGTCGCCGACATCCGCGCCAAGGCCGAGAAGTATTCGGACCGTCTGGCCGCGCTGATGATCACCTACCCGTCCACCCACGGCGTGTTCGAGGAAGACGTGGTGGCGATCTGCGAAGCGGTGCACGCGCACGGCGGCCAGGTCTACACCGACGGTGCCAACATGAACGCGCTGGTCGGCCTGGCCAAGCCCGGCAAGTGGGGCTCGGACGTGTCGCACCTGAACCTGCACAAGACCTTCTGCATCCCGCACGGCGGCGGCGGCCCCGGCGTCGGCCCGTGCGCGGTGAAGGCGCATCTGGCGCCGTACCTGCCCAAGACCCTGGGCGGCGACGGCGAGGTCGGCATGGTCAGCGCCGCCAGCTTCGGCAGCGCCTCGATCCTGCCGATCAGCTGGATGTACATCACCATGATGGGCAACAGCGGGCTGCGTAAGGCCACCCAGGTGGCGCTGCTCAACGCCAACTACATCGCCAAGCGCCTGGCGCCGTACTACAAGACGCTGTACACCGGCCGCAATGGCCTGGTCGCGCACGAATGCATCCTCGACGTGCGCCCGCTGGAGAAGACCAGCGGCATCGGCGCCGAGGACATCGCCAAGCGCCTGATCGACTTCGGCTTCCACGCGCCGACGCTGAGCTTCCCGGTCGCCGGCACGCTGATGGTGGAGCCGACCGAGAGCGAATCGCAGCACGAGTTGGACCGCTTCATCGACGCGATGATCCAGATCCGCGAGGAGATCGCCGCGATCGAGGACGGCCGCCTGGACCGCGAGGACAATCCGCTCAAGCACGCCCCGCACACCGCCGCGCAGGTCACCGCCAGCGAGTGGACCCACGCCTATCCGCGCGAGCTGGCCGCGTTCCCGCTGCCCACGCTGAAGCAGCAGAAGTACTGGCCGCCGGTGGCGCGCGTGGACAACGTGTACGGCGACAAGAACGTGATGTGCGCGTGCATCCCGGTGGATGCGTACAAGGAAGACGCGGTGGTCTGAGCCGCGTTCTCGTTCGACGCTGCACCCGAGACCCAGCCTCGTGCGCGAGGCTGGGTTTTTTTATGCGTGCGCAGCGCGCGTACCGAGGTAGACAAGTGCGCGCGATGCGGCGCGTTGCACGACTCGTTCACGCCGCGCCGCCCAGGATCGGGACTTCCGCCGCGCCCGCATCCTCACGCACCGGGCACCCCACCGCGACGCCTTCTTCCGCCACGCACCGGAGCGATCTCCCATGGCCAGCCGCAAGCGCACGCCCAGCGATTCCGCATCGTCCACCGCCCTCGCCTCCACCGCCGCGCCCGCCGATCAGCGCGGCCATGGCGACGAACTGCACCAGCAGGCCGGCGGCACGCATCCGCCGCTGACCACCAACCAGGGCATTCCGGTCGCCGACAACCAGAACTCGCTGCGCGCCACGCCGCGCGGGCCGACGTTGCTGGAAGACTTCATCCTGCGCGAGAAGATCACCCACTTCGATCACGAGCGCATTCCCGAACGCATCGTGCACGCGCGCGGCAGCGCCGCACATGGCTACTTCGAACTGACCAAGTCGCTGGCCAAGTACACCACCGCTTCGCTGCTCACCGAGGTCGGAGTGAAGACGCCGGTGTTCACCCGCTTCTCCACCGTCGCCGGCGGCGCCGGCTCGGTGGACACGCCACGCGACGTGCGCGGCTTCGCGGTCAAGTTCTACACCAAGGAAGGCAACTGGGACCTGGTGGGCAACAACATCCCGGTGTTCTTCATCCAGGACGCGCTGAAGTTCCCCGACCTGATCCACGCGGTGAAGATGGAGCCGGACCGCGGCTTCCCGCAGGCGGCCAGCGCGCACGACACGTTCTGGGACTTCGTCTCGCTGATGCCCGAGTCGCTGCACATGATCATGTGGGCGATGCGCGACCGCACCATCCCGCGCTCGCTGCGCATGATGGAAGGCTTCGGCATCCACAGCTTCCGCCTGCTCGACGCCGAAGGCCGCAGCACGTTCGTCAAGTTCCACTGGCGGCCGAAGCTCGGCCTGCAGTCCACGATCTGGGACGAGGCGGTGAAGCTGGCCGGCGCCGACCCGGACTTCCACCGCCGCGACCTGTTCGAGGCGATCGAACGCGGCGACTTCCCGGAATGGGAACTGGGCGTGCAGTTGTTCACCCAGGAACAGGCCGACGCCTTCCCGTTCGACCATCTGGACGCCACCAAGCTGATCCCGGAGGAACTGGTGCCGCTGCAGATCGTCGGGCGCATGGTGCTGGACCGCTGGCCGGACAACTTCTTCGCCGAAACCGAACAGGTGGCGTACTGCCCGGCCAACATCGTGCCCGGCATCGACTTCTCCAACGACCCGCTGCTGCAGGGCCGCCTGTTCTCGTACCTGGACACCCAGCTCAGCCGCCTGGGCGGGCCCAACTTCCACCAGTTGCCGATCAACGCGCCGAAGTGCCCGTTCGCCAACATGCAGCGCGACGGCCACATGCAGATGGGCGTGCCCAAGGGCCGCGTCGCCTACGAACCCAGCTCGCTGCAGGCCGACAGCCCGCGCGAGACCGCGCGCGGCTTCGTCAGCCACCGCACCCAGCCCGACGACGGCGCCAAGGGCCGTGTGCGTGCCGAGAGCTTCGCCGACCACTACAGCCAGGCACGGATGTTCTACCGCAGCCAGACGCAGCCGGAGCAGGCGCACGTGGCCTCGGCGCTGGTGTTCGAGCTGTCCAAGGTCGACACCGCGCACGTGCGCGAGGCGGTGGTCGGACACCTGCGCCACGTCGATCCCAAGCTGGCGCAGCGCGTCGCCGACGGCCTCGGCCTGGACGCGCTGCCGCCGGCGCCGCCGGCCGCGGTCGCGCCGCAGGACCTGCCGCTGTCGCCAGCGCTGCAGCTCATCGGCCGCATGAAGCCGACCCTGCAGGGCCGCGCGATCGGCATCCTGATCGACGAGGGCTCTGACGCGAAACTGGTGCGCGACCTGCGCAAGGCCGCCACCGACGCCGGCGCGGCGGTCAAGATCGTCGCGCCCAAGCTCGGCGGCGCCGTCCTCAGCGACGGCAAACGCCTAACCGCCGACGGCCAGCTGGCCGGCACGCCGTCGTTCGTGTTCGACGCGGTGGCGGTGGTGCTGTCGACCGAGGCCGGCAAGCGGCTGAGCAAGGAGTCGGCGGCCATCGACTTCGTCAGCAATGCCTTCGCCCACCTCAAGGCGATCGCCGCCGACGCCGGCGCGCAGCCGCTGCTGAAGGCCGGCAATGTGCAAAAGGATGCCGGGGTGGTCGAAGCCAGCGACAGCAAGGGCTTCGTGACCGCGGCCAAGACCCGGCAGTGGAGCCGCGAGCCGAAGCTGCGCCTGCTGGCCTGAGCAGGGCAGCGGTTCCCGCCATGGCGCCGCAGGGCTGGCGCCATGGCGATGCCGGGAAAGCTGACAGGGCGCCGGCTTCACGCGGAACCCGGGGCCACACGCTGGTCGCGATCCGGGATCTTCGGCACGCTGGCGATGCCATCGCCCCGGGGCAGCCACACCCTCGCCTGATGGTCGCGCCCGCGCGTTCTCCGGACTGCCGTGCCGCACAGGCAACGATACGACCGCGAGGCGCGATCGGCGCCCGTCGCCACCGCCCCGACCGCGACCCGGATGTGCCCCCTGCGAGGTCACGGCACAGGGTCCAAGGTCCGGCCCAATCGCGGCCGCAAAATCGCCTGGTCAATTTTTCGCCACCCCTCTTGACACTGTTGTGTCACGGGCCGGCATCTGCCTTATCCACAACCTTATGCAGAAGTCATCCACACCCCCTGTGGACAAGCCGCCGATGTCGCCCTCACCTCACCGGAACATCCAAGTGATTGATTCGTGGTCAAAAAGCTTGTCACGGACTTGACAAGAAGCGGGCGGGCCACTCCCGCGTGGCCGCCTGACAGCGACGGCGGGAAAAACTTATCCCGAGCCTCTGGGCGGCGCCTCTACATCGGAGCAAGGTGAAGGAGGCGTGAAATCTTCACCTGCTCGCGACGGACGGTTGGCGCTATGTCCCCCACTCGCGCCAGGCAGGCCGAACGCCCATGCCCAGGGGCGCAGGACCGCCTCGCAGGTGGTGCAACGCACCATGCTTTACACCCGTTCCGACACCTTCAGGCGCGGGCCGGGTGACCCGCCATGGGGCACCCGGCCACACCACGGTCACGGCGTCAGGATCACCTTGCGGCAGTCCTGCTCCTTCTTGTCGAAGATCGAATACCCCTGCGCCGCCTCGGCCAGGCTCAGGCGGTGGGTGATGATCTCGTTGGGCCGCAGCCGGCCCTCGCCGATGTGCTCCAGCAGTTCGGGCATGAAACGCTGCACATGGGTCTGGCCCATCTTGAAGCTCAGCCCCTTGTCGAAGGCATCGCCGAACAGGAAGCCGTGGATGAAGCCGGCATACACGCCCGGCACGCTGACCGTGCCACCGCGGCGGGTGGCGGCGATGCACTGGCGCAGCGCCGTGCCGCTGCTGCCTTCCAGCTTCAGCGTGGCCATCACCGTCTCCACCGTGCTGCCCTTGGCCTCGAAGCCTACCGCGTCGATGCTGGCGTCCACGCCACGCCCGTCGGTCTGGCCGACGATGATGTCGGCCGGATCGTCGATCTCCTCGAAGTTCAGCGGAATCACCCCGTAGGTGCGCTGGGCGAAGTCGAGCCGGTACGGATAGCGATCGACCATGAAGATCCGCTCGGCGCCGAGCATGCGGCAGCAGGCCGCGGTCATCAGCCCGACCGGGCCGGCGCCGAAGATCGCCACGGTACTGCCCTGACGCACGCCCGCGTTGACCGCCGCCTGGTAGCCGGTAGGCAGGATGTCGGACAGGAACAGCACCTGCTCGTCATGCAACACGTCCGGCACCACCAACGGGCCGACATTGGCCTTGGGCACGCGCACGTACTCCGCCTGGCCACCGGCCACGCCGCCGTACAGATGGCTGTAGCCGAACAGCGCCGCCGGCGGGCGGATGCCCTTCTGGTTCAGCGCCGCGCCCTTGCCGGTGTTGGTGGTCTCGCAGGCGGCGTATTCGGTCAGGCGGCAATGGAAGCACTCGCCGCAGGCGATCACGAACGGGATCACCACGCGGTCGCCCTTCTTCACCCGCTGCACGTCCGGGCCGACGTCTTCCACCACGCCCATGAACTCGTGCCCGAGCACGTCGCCGGTGTGCAGATCGGGGATCTTGCCGCGGTACAGATGCAGGTCCGAGCCGCAGATCGCGGTGGCGGTGACGCGCAGGATGATGTCGTCGGTCTCGACCAGCACCGGGTCGGGAACGGTTTCCACGCGCACGTCCCGGGTGCCGTGATAGGTCAGAGCTTGCATGGGTAGGTCCTTTCGTCTGCGAACACGTGCCCGCAGTGTCGCCGCCGATGCCGTGCATCGTCGGTGACCACGCCGTGAGTCCGATGTCGCGACCGCAGTGCCTGCGCGCGTGATTGCTGCTTTACCATGCGCCGTCCCCACTGCGAGCCGATGCCATGCCCGACAGCCTCCACGACCTGCAGGCCGCCCAGCGCGCCTTCGCCGACGCCCGCGACTGGGGTCAGTTCCACAGTCCGCGCAATCTCACCGCGGCGCTGTCGGTGGAAGCGGCGGAATTGCTGGAGCACTTCCAGTGGCTGGACGATGCGCAGAGCCGGCAACTGTCTGCAGAAAAAAAGCAGCAGGTCGGCAGCGAGATCGCCGACGTGCTGCTGTATCTGGTCCAGTTGTGCGACAAGCTGGAGATCGATCCGATCGACGCCGCGCAACGCAAGATGCTGGCCAACGCCGCCAAGTATCCGGTGGAGCGCGCCAAGGGCCGCATCACCAAGTACACCGAACTGTAAGACCCCGGCGAGTCGCGCCGATCGCGGATGCGTCGACGCGCGGCGGTGGCATCCGCCGCCGCGCGCCATGGAGCGACTAGCCGCTCGAGCGCGAACCGCGTGTGCGCAAGGACGACGTCTTGCCTGCGCGCTTGCTGGTCGTGCGTTTGCTGGATGCGCTCTTCTTCGCTGGTGTCTTCCTGGCGACCGCGGTTTTCGCCGTCGACTTTTTCGACGCTGTCTTCCTGGATGCCGTCTTCTTCGAGGCCGTCTTCTTGGTCGCAGTCTTCTTTGCCGAAGAAGTCTTGCTCGCCGCCTTCTTGCTCGCGGCCTTCTTGGCCGGCGTCTTCCTGGCCGAAGCGGTCTTCGCCGTGCGCTTCTTGGCGGCAGCCGTCCGCGTGCCGGCCTGTTTGGCCCGGGTCTTCGCAGCCTTCTTGGCCGCGCTCTTGCGCACCGTCGCGCCCTTGGTCTGCGCGGCCTTCTTCGCCGCGGCCGAGCGGCTGCTGGCACTGCGCTTCTTCGCTGCACGCTTGGTCTGCGTCGACAGCGCCTCGCTGCCCACCGTCTGCGTCGCGCTCTTGCCCTTGCTGGCGGTCTTCAGCGCCTTCTTGGCGCCGCGCGAGCGCGTTGGCGACGGCTTGGCCTGCTTGCCGCCCTTGGTCTCTTCCTGCGCAACCTTCTTCCTGGTGGCTTTCGACGCGGTCTTCGACGCGCCGGTCTTGACCCCGGCGCGGCGCGCCTTGGACAGGCCGATGGCGATCGCCTGCTTGGTCGACTTCACCTGGGTCTTGCCCTCGCGCACGCGGTCGATTTCCTCGCGCACGAACTCGCCGGCCTGGGTCGTGCCGGCCTTGCCTTCGCGCTTGGCGCGGCGCGCACGGGTGGTGGTGGATTGCTCCGGCATCGATACATCTCCTGAAAGCGGCCACGACGGCCATCGGCTCCGGGTGTAGCAACGCGCAGGTCAAGAGCAGGCATACGACAGGCGAAGCGCACGTGCATATGCCTGCACGCGGAAGACGGCGCCATCAGCTGTCGCGACCGCACAACGCCGGCGAATAGGTCTGGATGGCATGCTGGATCGGCGCGTGTCGTCCGTACATCAATGCGCCGACCAGGACCACCGACACGATGGCGTACATGCGCAGGCGCGCGGGCAACTGCGGCGCACCGCGCCACTGCAGATAGCACGCCGTCGTCGCGGCCCCGACCACCATACCGGCAGCGACCTCGGACAGGCTATGCGCTCGCGCGTAGACGCGGGCAATGGCGATCACGCTGGCGATGGCGAAACCGCAGGCGATCGCCAGACGAGGCCGCGGACGGGCGCGCAGGCACAGCATGCAGACCATCGGCCATACGCAGGCGGCGAGCATGGTGTGTCCACTGATCACCCGGAACTGCAGCGCGCGCAGCTCCACCCCACAGCCGGCGTAGAGAATCTTGGTCGCCCCGACCAGGGCCGCGGCGCTCGCCAGCAGGCCAAGCCACGTCGCCGCGGCACGCCATCCCGCGCTACCCAGCGCCAGCCACAGTGCGCAGACGAGCGCGAGCGGCAGCGTCATCGCCGCGTCGCCGAAGTTGCTGATGGCAGACCACATGCTGGGGAAAACGTCCTTCGGCGTACGCGTCGTTCGGAGCCACCGACACCGTGCGCCGGGGCGGCCATGATACGGGCGATCGCTCGAACGGGAGGAACCTGGCACGCGCTCAGACCGCGTCCCCTCCTCCGACCAGCGCTATGGCACGACAGCGGACTCCCGGAGAGGCGCAACCGTGATCTTCTGCGCGAGTGCCGACGGCAACGCTGACCACAAGTCCCTGCTTGTGGGAGGGACTTCAGTCCCGACTGCAACGAGGTCGGTTGCGCAGATGGACTCGCGCATTGCGGGCGAATCGCCGTCGACGCCTGCACGACACCCGACAGCCGGTTAGATCGCGTCGTACCCAGGCCACCAGCCGAACTCTTACTTTGCGCGTGCGGTGCGTCTCTCCGCCACAGCCTCCGGCGCCGGCTCCCAGCCGAACACACTGCGCCCGCCATAGGCGTGCGACTGCGCGCGTTCCTCGGCGATGTAGTCGTCCACCGACGGCCCGCGCGCGGTCGGTTCGAGCAGGCGCGCCTGCGCGTCCAGGCGGCGGATCGCGTCCAGTTTCTCTTCGCGGCCCAGCTTGGCCTGCGCCACCGCGGTCTTGAGCACGCCGATGGTGTGGTCGTAGACCCGCGTCGGCACCGGGAACGGATGCCGGTCCTTGCCGCCATGGGCCAGCGAGAACCGTGCCGGATCGCTGAAACGGCACGGCGCGCCGTGCAGCACCTCGGCCACCAGCGCCAGCGCGCGCACCGTGCGCGCACCAACGCCCGGCACCTGCAGCAGGTCGGCGAAATCGCGCGGCCCGCATTCGGCAGCGGCGGCCAGCGCACCGTGCAGTCGGCGCACTACGATGTCGCTGCCGCGCACGTCGTGGTGGTCGGGCAGCGACAGATGCGGCAGGTCGGCCGGCCTGCGCTCGGGCACCGTGGCGGCCGCCGGCGCGAACAGGTCGCCGGTCTCGGCGAACAG
>NZ_AQOJ01000015.1:0-35530 GCF_000364685.1 Xanthomonas sp. SHU 166 | reverse complement strand
CTGCGCAGCCGCCACGGATCGTCCGGCTGGCCGTCGGCGCTCCACAGCTGCACCACGCCGCCGGAAGAGTTGCCGTACAGCGCCGAGAACGGCCCGCGCAGCACCTCGACGCGCTCGCTGCCGAACAGGTTGAAGTTGGACAGCTGGCCCTGGCCGTCCGGCATCGTCGCCGGGATGCCGTCCAGCAGCAGGCGTACCCCGCGCACGCCGAACGCCGAGCGCGCGCCGAAGCCGCGGATCGACAGCTGGGTGTCCTGCGCATAGTTCTGGCGATCGCGCGCGAGCAGGCCGGGCACCCCGACCAGCGCCTCGGACGCCTGTATGCCGAGGCGGTCGCTGTCGCCCAGGCCGGTCGTGGTCAGCGACGCCGGCAGGTCGAAATCGGCCACGCCGCCGACGCGGGCGGCCTGGACCTGGAGCACTGGCAAGGTGGTGGCCGGATCCTCGCCGGGAGCGGCGTGGACCAGGGGCGACAGCGCCAGGGCGCAGGCCCCGCAGAGCAGGGCGGAGGGCAGGGAAGATGACATGGCCCATCATCGCCCAACTGCCGCCCGGCCGCACCCGGCCAAGCGCGGCAGCGTTTGTTAGGATGAGGTGTTTGACCGCGCCGGCTCCGGTCCTTCCGGCCCCCACCTCCGCCACCGAACGAGTACCGCCGTGTCCTTCTTTGCAAACGTGGAACAGGTCCCAGGCGACCCGATCCTGGGCCTGACCGAGGCCTACAACGCCGACTCCCGCCCGACCAAGGTCAACCTGGGCGTGGGCATCTACTACGACGAAAACGGCCGCATCCCGCTGCTGCGCGCGGTGCAGCAGATCGAACAGCAACTGGCGCAGGACGCCAGGCCGCGCGGCTACCTGCCGATCGACGGCCTGCCGGCCTACGACCTGGCCACGCAGAAACTGCTGTTCGGCGCCGAGTCGCCGCTGCTGGCCGCCGGCCGCGTCGCCACCTCGCAGACCGTCGGCGGCAGCGGCGCGCTGCGGGTGGGCGCGGACCTGCTGAAGAAGCTGCTGTCCACCTCGACCATCGCCATCAGCAACCCGAGCTGGGAGAACCACCGCGCCGTGTTCGGTGCCGCCGGCTTCGACGTGGTCGAGTACACCTATTTCGATCCGGCCAGCCACGGCCTGAACTTCGACGGCATGCTCGCCGACCTGCGCCAGCTCGCCCCCGGCAGCGTGGTGCTGCTGCACGCGTGCTGCCACAACCCGACCGGCGCCGACCTGAGCCAGGCGCAGTGGCGCACCGTGGCCGAGCTGCTGAAGGAACGCAACCTGTTCCCGTTCGTGGACATCGCCTACCAGGGCTTCGACAAGGGCATCGATGCCGACGCCTACGCGGTGCGCCTGCTGGCCGAGGTCGGCATCGACAACTACGTGGTCGCCAGTTCCTACTCCAAGTCGTTCTCGCTGTACGGCGAGCGCGTCGGCGCGCTGTCGGTGGTCTCGGCGAATGCTGCCGAGAGCAAGGCGGTGCAGTCGCAGGTCAAGCGCATCATCCGCACCATCTACTCCAGCCCGTCCACGCACGGCGCCGCGCTGGTCGCCGGGGTGCTCAACAGCCCGGAACTGCGCGCGATGTGGGAGCAGGAACTGACCGAGATGCGCGAGCGCATCCACGCCTTGCGCGCCGGCATGGTGCAGAAGCTGGCCGCCCTCGGCGCGCCGGAGTTCGGCTTCATCCAGCAGCAGGCCGGCATGTTCTCCTACTCGGGCCTGAGCAAGGCGCAGGTGGACCGGCTGCGCGAGGAGTTCGGCATCTACGCGGTCGGCACCGGCCGCATCTGCGTGGCCGCGCTGAGCCAGAAGAACCTGGACTACGTGACCCAGGCCGTGGCGACCGTGCACAAGAGCTGAGCCCTGCGGTCCCGCACCGAGCCGGAAGCGCCTGCGCTTCCGGCTTTTTTGTGCCTGCGTGGGGGCCGTGTCGGCCCGCGCCGGCATGGTCGCGGAACACCGTTGATCGAAATCTGCGGCGCAACCCGCGACAATGGCGGCCCCCTTCTCACGCAAGGCCGTCCTGCCCATGTCGCGAACGTCGCTGACCCGCTTCCTGATCGAAGAACAGCATGCCGGGCGTATCGGCCCGGAGCTGCGCCAGCTCATCACGATCGTGTCCCGCGCCTGCAAGCGCATCTCCATCGCGGTCAGCAAGGGCGCCCTCGGCGGCGTGCTCGGCGATGCCGGCACCGGCAACGTGCAGGGCGAGGCGCAGAAGAAGCTGGACGTGCTCAGCAACGACATCCTGCTCGAAGCCAACGCCTGGGGCGGCCACCTCGCCGCCTGCGCCTCCGAAGAGATGGACCACTGCCAGCCGGTGCCCGACAAGTACCCCAGCGGCGATTTCCTGCTGCTGTTCGATCCACTGGACGGCAGCTCCAACATCGACGTCAACGTCTCGGTCGGCACCATCTTCTCGGTGCTGCGCGCGCCCCCAGGCACCGACAAGCCCGGCGACGAGCACTTCCTGCAGCCGGGCACCGCGCAGGTCGCCGCCGGCTACTGCATCTACGGCCCCAGCACGATGCTGGTGCTGACCCTGGGCCACGGTACCCACGCCTTCACCTTGGAGCGCGAGGAGGGCAGCTTCCTGCTGACCCAGGCCGACATGCGCATCCCCGAGGACACCGCCGAGTTCGCGATCAACATGTCCAACCAGCGCCATTGGGAAGCGCCGATGCAGCAGTACGTGGCCGACCTGCTGGCCGGCAGCGAAGGCGTGCGCGGCAAGAACTTCAACATGCGCTGGATCGCCAGCATGGTCGCCGACGTGCACCGCATCCTCACCCGCGGCGGCATCTTCATCTATCCCTGGGACAAGAAGGACCCGGGCAAGGCCGGCAAGCTGCGGCTGATGTACGAAGCCAACCCGATGGGCATGCTGGTGGAGCAGGCCGGCGGCGCCGCCAGCACCGGCCGCGCGCGCATCCTCGGCCTGCAGCCGGAACAGTTGCACCAGCGCGTGCCGGTGTTCCTGGGCTCGAAGAACGAAGTGGCCGAGGCGGTGCGGTATCACCTGGAGCACGACAGCCACCACGGCTGAGCGTGGTGGCGCGGCAGCCGCGCGTCCGGGGGCCCTGGACGATGGCGGCTGTCGCCAGCGCCGCCGTATCCTCGGTGCCGCATCGCCGGCATGGTCGCGGTGGGTGCAAGGGGAGGCCGCTACAGGCGGCACATTGCGATTGGGGGGATCGTCCTGTAGCGGCGCAGTCGCTTCGGGGCGGTCTTGGCTCGACGATGTGCGCTCACTGCCGCAACGCCGATGGCGGTAGAAAACTCAAACAGGGGAAATGCAATGAAACATGTCTTCGGGCTGTTGCTGCTGCTCGTCTCGGGTGTGGCCTGTGCCGACACCACGCAGCAGGGGAAGATCACCCGCGTCGTGGTCGAATCCAACTACGCTTCGGTCTGGCTGGAGAACCAGCCGACCAACAACGAGTGCGCGTCCGATGGACGCTGGGTGATCGATTTTTCCGCGGACGCCATCGCCAAGGAAAAGTATTCGGCCATTCTCTCCGCCGCCACGTCCAGGACTCAGGTCGTGCTGCAGTACACGACCAGCGAGGGCTGTGGCGGTTTCGGCGCCAAGAAGATCCACTACGTCGATCTGCTGTACTGATCCCCGACGCTTGCCGCGCCCCCTGGCCGGGCGCGCGGCGATGCGGCAGGATGCGCCGATCGAGACGAACAGGGAGGTTCCGATGCGCTGGTGCCTGATGCTGGTGGCGATGATGTCGAGCGGAACGCTGTCGGCCGCTGAACCCTTTCGCCTGCAGAACCTCATGCTGCTGCAGCCGGAATCGGTGATGCGCGATCGCGCCGAGAGCGTCGAAGACCTGGCGGCATATGTGAAAGCGCTGAATGCCACGGCGTCGCGCGAACTCGCGCGGGTCGCCACACCCCGACCGGCCGCCGGCTTCGTGGCCGTGGCGGTCCGTCCTGGCGGCCGGTCCCGGATCTGGCTGGATGTGACACCGGCACTGCCCGATGCGGTGGCGAACACGCTGGTCTCCGCTCTGGAGCGGGTACCGCCATTCCAGGCCAAGGGCGGTGTGGTGGTGTTCGCGCTCAACGTCACGCTGTGGGACGCGCCGCCGACCCAGCGCCAAGGTCCTTCGCCAGCGGCCTGGCAGCGTGCTGCGGAAGGCGAACAGTCGCCGATCGAAATCGGCGACCTGGTCGATCGGGTCTGGCCAGCGAGTGCGGCGCACTGAGGCGTGTGAGCGGCACTCGTCATGACGCACGACCGTGCGTCCGCTGCGACACCGCTCCTTTGGGGCGCTGGCGACGTGCCGGCGGTTGCCTGACGCCCTGGCTGCGGTAGGGTAGCGGCGTCCGGCGACAGCAGAGCGCGTTGATCGCCGGCGGTCGTCGCGTGCACCTGGTCGTCCCGGGCGGGAGGAACCCCATGAACCAGACCCTCGTCGTGCTGTTCTTCTTCGCCACCGCACCGGTCGCGCTGATGCCCACCGTCATCGCGCTGTTTACCCGCCACCGCTGGCGGCGGCAGATCGTGCTGGTCAACCTGGCGCTGTGGACGCTGCTGTTCTTCGCCGCCCGCAGCTTCACCCTGTACAACTCCAGCCGCTTCGAGCTGCCGACCCTGCTGGCGCTGGCGGTGTGGCTGGCGCTGCTGGGCATCGCGATCCGCGGCACGCCCGGGTCATCCAAGCGCTCCTAGCCATCGACAACGCCTGCACGCCTGGTCGGTGCGCGATGGGCGATCGCGGCGGCGGACCGCGCTCGGTGCACGTTTGCGGTGCCGCAGCGCTCACGACCCTTGCACGCCATCGCGACTTCAGGCCCATCGCGCTCGATCCACAGTGGCGTTTTACTGACGGAGTCGGACCATGTCCCTGCGCGCCTTCGGCCTGAACTGCTCGCTCAAGCGCGGCACTGCGCCCTCGTCCACCCAGCGCCTGCTGGATCAGATCCTGCAGGCACTGGCCGCGCACGGCGTGCAGGGCGATTCGGCGCGTGTGGCCGACTTCGACGTGCGCCCCGGCGTACGTGCCGACGAAGGCGACGGCGATGCCTGGCCGCAGCTGCGCCAGCGCGTGCTGGACGCAGACATCGTCGTGCTGGCCACACCGATCTGGGTCGGCCATCCGTCGAGCCTGGCGCAGCGCGTCCTGGAGCGCATGGATGCGTTCCTCGGCGAAATCGGCGACGACGGCGTGTATCCGACCTTCAACCGCGTGGCCATGGTCGCGGTGGTGGGCAACGAGGATGGCGCGCACAAGGTCAGTGCCGATCTCTACCAGGGGCTGACCGACTTCGGTTTCAGCGTCGCCGCCGGCAGCCCGCCGTACTGGGTCGGCGAGGCGATGGGCAGCACCGACTACCAGGACCTGAAGCAGACGCCGAAGGTGCTGGCCGACACCATCAAGACCGCCGCCAGCAACGCCGCGCACCTGGCGCGCCTGCTCAAGGCCAATCCGTACCCGCCACCGCTGGCCTGAGCGTTGCGCCGCGTCGGAGCGCCAGTGGCACGGAGCCGCTGCGCTGCGGCTGCAACCCTGCGAAATCGCTGGTAAGGTCGCGCGATGTCCGACCTGCATCCCGATTTCATCGAAGTGTTCGATGGCGCCATGTCCCGCGAGGACTGCGCCGCCATCCTGCGCCGCCTGCGCGGCAGCACCCAGTTGCGGCCAGGCGAGGTCGGCAGCGGCGTGTTTCCCGAGCTCAAGCGCAGCCGCGACCTGCGCATCAGCGGCCTGGAACCGTGGCGCGACGTGGAACAGCGGCTGCAGCAGGCCGTGTTCGGCGGACTGCTCGGCTACCTGCGCAAATACCCGCAGACCCTGATCTCGCCGCTGATGCTGCAGGTGCCCGGCGCCGACGGCCAGCCGCACCGGCTCGGCGCCGACGATTTCGCCCTGCTCGACGACGCCGCGCTGTCCAACCTGGCGCGCACCTGCCTGCGCCCGGGCGCGATCAACCTGCAGTGGTACGAGGCGGGCGAGGGCGGCTACCCCTACTGGCACTGCGAACTGTACCCGCGCGATCCGAGTGCCGAGACCCTGCACCGGCACCTGCTGTGGACCCTGTACCTCAACGACGATTTCGACGAGGGCGAGACCGAGTTCCTGTTCCAGCAGCGCAAGATCGTCCCGCGCGCCGGCAGCCTGCTGATCGCCCCGACCGCCTTCACCCACACCCACCGCGGCAACCGCCCGCAGCGCGGCGACAAGTTCATCGCGACGAGCTGGATCCTGTTCCAGTCGGCCCAGGCGCTTTACGGCAGGGAATAGGGAATGGGGAATGGGGATTCGTCAAAAGCAGGGATTCGGGAGTGGGGATTAGGGAGTGGGGATTAGGGATTCGTAAAAGCTGCTTTCTTGGTGGCTGAATTGCAGTGGCTGCGTCGGGCCGCCGCGACGCGCCGCTCTTGCTAATCCCCAATCCCGAATTCCGAATCCCTGCCCCATTACGAATCCCGAATCCCCAATCCCCGCTCAAAACAGCACGCCCTGCGGCGACGGCGGGCGCGGCGGCTGCGGTTTGACGAAGTGGCTGCAGTCCAGGCGGCGACGCGGGGACTCGGCATAACCCAGCCGCTTGTGCGCCAGCGCGAAGCGCCGTGCCAGCAGGTCGGCGTAGACGCCTTCGCCGCGCATGCGCTTGCCGAAGGTGCTGTCGTAGTCCTTGCCGCCGCGCAGTTGCTGCACCGTGCTCATCACGTGCGCGGCGCGGTCGGGATGGTGCGCCTGCAGCCAATCGCGGAACAGCGGCGCCACCTCGTGCGGCAGGCGCAGCAGCACGTAGCCGGCGGACTCGGCGCCGGCCTCGCGGGCCGCCTCCAGCACCGCTTCGAGGGCGTGATCGTTGATCCACGGGATCACCGGCGCCACCATCACCCCGACCGGCACGCCGGCCTCATGCAGCGTACGCATCGCCCGCAGCCGCGCGTGCGGCGCCGAGGCGCGCGGCTCCAGCTTGGCCGACAGCCGCGGGTCCAGCGAGGTCACCGAGAAGTGCACGCTGACCAGGTTGTCGCGGGCCAGCGGCGCCAGCAGGTCCAGGTCGCGCTCGACCAGCGCGTTCTTGGTGATCAGCGAGAACGGGTGGCGAGTCTCGGCGAAGACCTCGATCAGGCGCCGGGTCAGCTGCAGCTTGCGCTCGATCGGCTGGTAGGCGTCGGTGTTGATGCCCAGCGCGATCGGGCTGGGCACGTAGCCGGGCTTGGCCAGCTCGCGGCGCAACAGCTCCGGGGCATTGGTCTTGGCGAACAGCCGCGTCTCGAAGTCCAGCCCCGGCGACAGGTTCAGATAGGCATGGCTGGGGCGGGCGAAGCAGTAGCTGCAGCAGCAATTTATGAGCAGGGGGAAGTGTTCATTTTTGGCTTTCGACCACTGTGTACTGGGATCTTAGAGGCCGCCAACTTCAGTCGTAAGTGGGTTTTGTCGCCTATCGCCAATGGGCAACCCAGTCGAAATGGTCATAGCTGGCTGCCTAGCGGTTTGCGCCACACACGAACAGGCGGATGATCTTCAAGTGGTCTGCTGGCTGTTCAGCTTCACTGAGAGCGATTGCAACAGGCGCCGTTAGCATTAATACTAACGGCATGAGGAAGAAGAGCTACTCTGCGGAAGCGACCGATGATCCTGCCGATCGAGATGTCAGAAGCTCACGGACAGTCATCAAAGGCCGAGGTACTACGTTGTACGTGCCTGGTCGATTCGCAGTTACCACTTCCGTCGAGATCGATGACGGCTGGGGCTCATCTGAACCCGATGTCGAATCCCCCGCCCGACCCAAAACGATTGTGGCGGAGGAGACCGCGAGGAGCATCATCAGTCGCAACAGCTCGCCGGACGTAGGATTCTCACAATCTGTGAATCCATACAGGGGCTGTGAGCACGGGTGTGTCTACTGCTTCGCTCGGCCATCACATGCCTATCTGGATCTATCGCCGGGCCTGGATTTCGAAACGCGGATTTTCTCCAAGTCTAACGCCGCGGCATTGCTTCGCGCAGAGATCGCTCGTACCTCCTATGTGTGCTCTCCTATTGCGCTTGGCATCAACACTGACGCCTATCAGCCGGCCGAGCGGCGTTATGGCATTTCGCGGGCATGTCTTGAGGTCCTAGCTGACGCGCGGCATCCGGTCAGCTTTGTCACGAAGGCGGCGCTAATCGAGCGCGACATCGATGTGCTGGCCTCGATGGCGCAACACAATCTGGTATCCGTGCACTTTTCGGTGACGACTCTGGACAATCGCTTGGCGGCGAAGATGGAACCGCGTGCAGCGGCCCCGCATGCCCGACTACGCGCGATGCAGCGATTGCATGATGCCGGCATTCCTGTGGGCGTCTTGGTTGCGCCAATAGTTCCAATGATCAACGACAGGGAGCTTGAGCACATCTTGGAAGCAGCCCGAGCGCACGGCGCGCGCTCGGCTGGATATGTTTTGCTGCGCTTGCCGCACGAGCTTACTCAGCTCTGGCGCGAATGGCTCGAGTTGCACTACCCGGACCGAGCAAAGCACGTCATGAGCCTCATCCAGCAGATGCGCGGCGGCAAGGACTATGACAGCAGCTTTGGCAAACGCATGGTTGGCGAAGGCCCATTTGCGCAACTCATTGCGCAACGTTTTACTAAAGCGTACCGCCGACTTGGATTTGGACGGATGCCGAAGCTGGACACGAGCCAGTTCACACCACCTCGCCTAGAGAGCCCTCAGCTTGCACTCTTCTGATTGGACCTGCTGGCCCAGCAACCTCGGCAATTTTCAGAATAAGTGCGAACGGATCAACGATATGCGACTAAGCGATCGCGAAGGGCCCAATAGGAGTAGCCCAATAAAGCAATGGCCACCTCCATTCGTCCGGAGAACGTCCAGAGCGCACACATTCCTTCATCTATACGTACCGATCGGTGCCTGAGGAGGCGCGATGGCGGGTAAACGTCAGCACTACGTCCCACGATTCCTACAAAGAGGATTTCTGGCGCTCAATCGAAATGAAGGCGAAGGGGAATGCACCTGGTGGCACTTCCGTGGGAATCCACCTAGATCGCTGTCCATCAGCCATATCGGAGTAAGCGAGTACTTCTACTCCAGAGTTGGAAAGGAAGGCGAGAAGACTCTTGATGATGTAATGACGGACCGTGAGCTTTCTGTCCAAGAGTTACTGCGCTACACGCTTGCTGCTCAGCCCGGAGATTGTCTCGACTCGACCCGAGTTGCGCTTCTAGTCACGCATTTGGTTCTGCGGACGGCATACATACGTTCGGTGTTCGAAGACGCGGCCGAGATGATCACCAACGGCGTGATTGAGAGCTTCGCACATCCTGAGACCATCAGAGACCTGCTCAACGTCGACGCACCGACCCCGCCACCTCATGTCAAGGTAGTCACCGCCGCCGTTATAGACTCACTTGAGAGGCAGGGACGCGAGTGTATCCCCGAGCTTCTTGAGCGCATGATTGCCTACCAAGTCCGTGAGTCCTTCGACGACATTACGCCAGACTTGGGCCGCTCTCTTGAGATGATTAAGGCAGAGGTAGCGGGGCGGGCTCCCTTGGTCATCGCCAACTCCCATCGATCCACCCTTGCCCAAGGCGATCATCACGCTTGGGAGGCCGCACTTTCGGCTCTGAAGTGGACCAAGATTTCCCTGGAAGGGATGGTGCTGCCTGACTGTATTGCCGTTGCAAAAACGAGAACAATGGATTGGGCACCGCTGCTGCTCGCGGGACTCGAGGATATCCAAGCTTGCATCCTGCCCATTGATCACCAGAACGCTCTGCTGGGAACCATTGGCGAAGCGATTGAAGTTTCTGCCAGCATGCTGAGGGAAATCTGCATCGATTGTAGTGATGAGTTCTTCATCGCCGCCGAGCCGGTGCTAGCCCAGCCCGAGCAGCTGGGCCGGCGCTCGGAGGAAGTAGTCAGTAACTTGGTTCGTGAAGCCTTGAAGGGGCTTCACACGGGCAGCGCCACAACAAAATCAGCGTCAAGCGAAGACCCCACTTCGTCTCCGCTGCCACTTTCACCGACCGCCATTACACTCAGCTTGCCTGGTGATCTCAACGAGGAAGACATAAAGCTGCTCACTGACACGGTAAAGACGGCCATTCGACTGGTGTCAGAGATTGTCCCGCTTCAATCGCTAGATGGAATCACGCTGGCTCATGACATACAAAAGGCGCTGACGGACCTGGACGTGGGCGATCCGGCCTTGCCTGCAAAGATCAGCGCCCCAAGAGCATATGGAAGCACGGTGTCAAAGTGCGTCGACGTCATACGCGAAGAAAGGCCAAAGCAGCACATCGTCCTGGCGTGGTTGGCCGTCCAAGGACTGCTTTCCGATCAATCGGATCTTCAACGCATGTCGGTGCACACCCTGGTTAAGCAGCTGATATCTGCGGGATATGGTGAAAGCTATTCAATCACGCATAAGGATGCTTTGAGATCGGCAACCCTTTTTACTATCGGTCTATTCCGCGGCGCATCCACCGCCCCCTGCGAGTTCTTCTGCGCCAGGGAAACTGCCCATATCTATCCGGACGCGGGTATGAGCTATGCGATCTTGGTACGTGACTGCGTGGCCACTTCGCTTGACGCGATGATTAAGGCGCATGAGCGATATCACGCATACGGAGACGTTAACGATTTTCTGGAGACAGCAATCTCCTGTGCCAGAAACATCATCGAGCATACTGCGCAGTGGTGCGGGCACCAGGATGGAATGGCTGAAGCTCAGCTCAAGGAGCAAGTTGAAGTGCCAATTGACGGTAGTTTGGAAGTAATTATCGCAGCTCTGGCGCCATTGGGCCTAACCAAGTGGCTGGACCTGATTCATAGAGACCTACGCACACTATATGGCACATCTACTAGCTTTACAGCCGAACGCGTTTTCGCTCTTTCCACCCATGTGGAACGACTGCTGTGGGCTATGGGTGCCCACCCGTGGCCCATGGCTGATGGAGCTACGTACGTCACGATCGGTAGTCCGCCCTACGGGTGGTAGAGTGTCGCGTGCACTGGCCTGATTTTTAAAGATCAAAATCGAATGGCGACGCTCCTTGGCGCGGAGTTTGTCCTTCCGGACCAAGTGCCAGCAGGGCACCGAAGAATGAGCCGTGAATAGGACGACAGCACGACCATGCTCCTATTTCTGCTTAAATTGCTTGAGCAGCGCCTCGGGGATGAAGATCAGTCTTCCTCTTGCACGAGAGCATGCCACGTACAGCTTGTTTCTTGTACTCGCAGTGAGCTTGTTCAGAGTTCCGGCACGGAACGCTTTGACATTGGGAGCACTAAGAACGACGCATACGTCGTCGTAGTGATCCATGCCCTTCGAGGCTCCCCAGTTCTCCGAGAAGCAGTCATACTTGTAGTGTTCTTGATAGAAGAGCTTAACGATCGATGGGTCTCGATAGAGATCGAGCACCGCAAGCGGGTCGTCCTCGAATTGGACTGTGCTCTGCCGCTCGTCATGCGCATGGATAGAAATGCCAACTTGGTCCCTAATGAACTGGCAGACCGTCGTCGTGCAGCGCCTGCTCGCCTTGAGGGAGTCAGTGTCTACCCGAATCCCGGCTTCCCTGAATCTATTTTGGTACTTGGCGTAGTCATCGTGCAGCGTTTTGTTGAGCTGTCCGTCCCGACTTGTATCGTAGGTGTGCTGATAGAAGTCGCCGACGAAGCCAATCTCAACATCCGCCTTTGCTAGTTCGAGCAGGAAGTTGAAGTCGTGACCAGCGAAGTCCTGGACTTCATCGACGAATAGCGCATCGTAGTACTTCTCGAGTCGCTGCCGAACGGCAGGCAGAAGACCCGAACGTTCGACAAAAGCAGCTAAGCGATTGGAGTACAACCATCTGCCAGCTGTCATGTACCTACGCTCCTGACCGAGGTTGAATGCAGGGAGGCGTGGAGGGATCTTGAAGATGACACCCTTCGTCCTCTTGTCCAGCGCCAGGAAGGGGCGATAGCAGAATCCGTAAAGGAATGAGAAGTAGGTTGAGACTCGGATGTTCTTGGGGACGTTGCCGAACTTCTGAATGATCTTCTGTCGGATATTCTCGATGTTGCCATCTGTGAATGTGACGATCAAGAACCGGCGAGCGAGATCCAGATTGGCCACTAACATTGAGGTCTTTCCAGAGCCCGCGACTGCCAACGTCACCCTCTTATCCATGCAATCGCGTCCTGTATATAGCGTGGTACAGCCAGGGTGTTGCCGTGCTTCTCAAGAAGCTGGAAAGCAACCTCAGTCTTGTTGTCCAACATGTAATCCTGGACAGATAGCTTTCGTCGCCCGGGCCCGAACAGATCATCACAGGATTTAGTGTTGTCCTGATAGATGCAAACTTCAAAGGTGTGTCTGATCGGATCGGGATCAGCAAATACTTTAATGTTCTCGCCTACGAAGTCCTCGTAGTTGTCCACGCAGTTCGCTTGGTAGTCTCCATCGTTGTCGCGCACCACTGCGACCTTGATGCCTAGAGCCTCTGCCAACTCCAGGTAGCGCTTGAAGCTAGTTCCGTCGACA
This sequence comes from Xanthomonas sp. SHU 166, assembly GCF_000364685.1. Classification (NCBI taxonomy): domain Bacteria; kingdom Pseudomonadati; phylum Pseudomonadota; class Gammaproteobacteria; order Lysobacterales; family Lysobacteraceae; genus Xanthomonas; species Xanthomonas sp. SHU 166. Next base: position 23,024 of record NZ_AQOJ01000015.1, on the reverse strand, counting down.
GATATGACGTGGATGCCGTCTCTTTCTGTACTGGAGCCACCCGTGCATGCCTCGTAGAGGGCACCAAGTAGTATGAACTCTGCGTCTCCCTCGACAAGGATCGCCCGACTACAGAGCGACAGCTCAAGCACATTGTTGTCAGGTGCTTTCATAAAGAACCTAGCGGTCTCATCGCTCAGAGAATTCAAAGAGACTGGTTTAGTAGCATTATTCTCTGTCAGGAGCAGCACATTCCTCAGGTTCAGCCGAGTGGCGATGAAACTGCTGTGGGTCGCGATGAAGAGCTGCTTGTCCTTAGACGAGTCAATTCTCTGAATCAGCTTGTGCATGTGCACATGGCTTAGGTGGTTCTCTGGCTCTTCAAGCAGGAGCAGATCGAGAGCCGCCTCCCGGTTCCGAAGCGCAAATTCGGTCTTTATGAAGCACTGACGGCCTTTGCCTTTGCTCTCGATCGGGATGTCTTCCTCGGTGATCACCAAGTCTGTTTCGATGCTGGACTTTGAGTTGCTTCGGACATCAAATTTGTAGTCGACAACCGCTTCGTTTAAGTTCTTGAGGGATGTATCGCGGAATACTCTCTTAGCTTTTCGATACTCATAGGCATGCTTGCTTCGCTCGGCGATGCTGGCCTGTGCAGCATACATCGCGCGAGTATATTCGCGCGTAGCGTAGTCGTTACTGATCTGAGCGCTGTCAATCAGAATATGCTTAAGAGGCTTCCGGTGCGGAAGTAGAGTCTTGTCAGCAAATGTTCTGAATCGGACCTCGTAGAACTCGAATGGAAAGCTAACGTCTTTATCGGCCAGGGCCTTCTCTATCTCGGGTGTATACTCATCCATTGGTTCGCAGGTCACCCGGACACCGCAACACTCTCGACGCATGCTGTTGTTTCTTCCGTCGAATTCCTGGTCAATCATTCCTTTGAAGTACGCTTCGATCTGGAGGGAAGGTAAGTTCGCAATGCGTCGATCTCCGCCTAGAAAGGCTGCGATAACCTGCGTATTGAAGAGTGTCTCAATACCAACCGCTTCGATCTTGCCGCGGCTGGCATTGAGCGCGATGTCTATCGCCTGCAACAGAGTACTCTTTCCAGCTTCGTTGCCGCCGGCAAGAATGTTCATCTTGTCGTCGAACGACACATCAAACTCTCGGAACTTCTTGAAATTTTTCAGGATCAATCGTTCAATCGTCGGCACCTAACACCCCCTGTGTCACCTATTCCATGGTTTTCTTGATTGGCCGCTGAGATTGTAGGGCCTGCCGTGCCCTAGCGTAATGGCAAGAGTATATAGACAGATGTAATGACGTGAGTAGTGGCAGGATCCTTCGGGGGTATATCACCGGCCTTCCTGGGCCTCAGGTACTGGAGCGCCTTAGCTTCAGCTCCAAAGCAGCAGTCTCAAGGGAGTGTGTCGAGATGGCCAAGAAGTTCGAATTGGAGTCCGAGGTTGTCAAATGGCTAGTCAAGCTGATCAAGGAGCGTTCATTGCTTGAGGCGGTGGAAGGGCGCGAGAAGATCTCCGCGGTAGCGGCGATGTATGGCCAGGAGAATTTCCTTCCAGCGTTCGGGATTGACTATATCTCCCGCCGAGCCTCAGTAGAAGCGGCCGCTCATATCCTGGAGCAGCTTGGCTCACTTGAGATCATTTCGATTGACATGAGCATTTCGCTGACGACCGGCGAGGTCCTACGGCCAGACGTCCTGTGCTTCAATCACGAGACGAGGACCTTGGTCGTCTTTGAGGTCAAACGAGCTTCTGAGACTGAGCGGCAAACCGTCACCGAACTTGCCGGCTACGAGCAGGAGCTTCGGAACGTGGCCCCATTTCTGGGCACGTTCGATGTCCTTTTCGTAGTAGTAGCTACGAACTGGTCAACGCTGTTAACCCATGCCGTTGGCAATATGAACGCATGGTCCGGAAAGCGATACCTGGCACTGAAATTAGCTTCTGCACAACCAGGCTTCAGGCTGTCGGTTCACATCCCGGAGGGATGGCACGTGACTGGTGCGTTGGGGCTACCCGGTGAGGCATTGCCGTCCATCGACCTCTACCTTCGACCAAGGGTGAGTGAGGCCTGTGGCACATATGATTACGCTGGCTGCGATGCCGATAGCGCCAGCAGTAGTTCAGATGATGTCGGTCAGGACGACCTTTATCCGCCTCGGATCGTCTTGACTGCGATGGAAATGATCGCTCGAGAGGGGGATAGGACAGGGGCGCATGGCTTCATGATGTTGTGGCGCGACGCAGGGGCGTTTGGCTCTGGGTGCTGGTGTCTTACCTTGACTGCGGTTGACCCCTACGCGATGTCAGCTTGGGCGACGGAGAATGGTCTCTCCCGTCGCCCCTCGGAGGCGACCCAGTACTTTTGCTCCAAGGTCGAACCAGGCCAGGCACCTCAGTCGCTTTACGACATTGCCAAGGCCTCAGTTGCTCTTCTGAGGGAAAAGTTTGAACCAGAGTTCGGTGGTGATCTGCTGTGGGCGGTTAAGGCGCATAGGTTCAAGCAGAGGGCCGTACCTATTCGGTTCGACTTCTGGGGTAGCCTTGGACGTCACGTGCGGGAGTTCATAGCAAATCCTGCGGTCCGCCAGAATTACATGCCCTTCATTTTCGCCAACCAGATGGATTGGACCGATCCCTTTGTTGGCATGACGTTGGTATCGAACTTGACAGCCGGAACGCCGTTTCCGAATGGGTTAATCAGCTGTGAGGAAGCATTTTTCGCCGGCCGGGCTTTTGGTGATCTTGCAATGGCCGTAAGTGGAGCAGCTCAAGGCGCCCATCATGCAACGGTATTGGAGCCCATGCTTGCTTGGTCTGAGTTGGAGGCGGTCAGGTTCGGGATCGAGATGAAGCAGATATACGACATGGCCGTGGAAGTGACCGCGCCCATGCCGGCGTTAACGAGCAGGCCAGAGCTGAGACTCCAGAGACTTGAGCAGCTGGTCGAATGGGTTGCCTTGGAGCTGATCGGGTCGAAGCATCCAGCCCATCAAGCATGCTTTGAGATCGGCTTTTCTCATGCGTTAGTGTTCAACTGGATTGAAGACGCCGACCCCGATCCGTATGGGGGACCCGACGCTGCGGACGCGGCTAAGAGCGCTCGCCGAATTCTCGAGTTCGCGCTGAGCCAGGCGGAGGGCAGTCAGGGGAAAGCATTTTGCTCCCCTTCGTTCTTGGAGCTCATTGACCTGGCTGGGTTGGGCGAATGCAACACAGAGGGGTGGCGCGAAAGCGGTGGCGTACTGACCGCCAAGCTCGACGATCAAATGCTGCTCGATTCATTTGCCTCCATCGTTCTACCTGGCATCGACTCAATTATTCCTCGTGTTCTGCACACGATGCTAAGGCCGTTCCAGGCCCTTGTGGACTGGGAGTACTTCAAGTCAGGGGTTATGGCTATGTTTGAGTCGGGGATCAAGCATCCTGCGGTGATCTTCGCCCAGGATGGGACGATAGGAACAGGACAGTTGGAGTGGCCACTCATCATCGGCAGTCCCGTGCAAGACCCAGAGCTGGAGGTCTATGCGCTGGATATGTCTGCGGCCAGCGCCGTGGCGATCAAGATGACTTGGGAGGAGGTTGAGGCATTCCACGCCAAGCGGTCTATCCCTGCCGAAAGTCGATGAACTGACGACAAGATTGGCGCTCCCTTGGTTACGATGAACAACTTGTCGCCCTAGCGACACTGTATTGGGACGGATCATGATCCAAGTTTTCAGAATCCGGAAGTCTAGCTCACCCTTGAACACGCCGAACTTCAGTCAGATTGATTGCGTTCTGTTGGGAAGGATCTTAATCGTCGTGGGTCTTTGCGCTCCATTTGCCAAGGTTCCAACTCGGAGAGTAGCCACCGGACGTTGGGCCTCTACAGTAGTTCCCCCTCTTCTCTTTTGGCGAGATTCTCGGCTTTTGCTTCGCCCCTGCGTTCTTGGAAGTGACGTGGAAGGTCATGGAAGTATCATGGAAGTAGCGATCTAATCGGCATACGCCTCACGGTCAGCGCGGCGTGCAGCCCTGATTTCTCGAGAGATGTTCCGAGTCACTGCTGATGCCTCCCTCAATCCATCGAGGTTGATAGGAGTTGGCGCGTGCAAGCGAGGCGCCACGATAGTGCGAACTTTGGGTGATTTTCCGAAGCAGTAGAACAGACCTGAACCGACCCCTCCCATTTCGTCGACTGCATAACGAATTACTAGATTGTCAGGATCAAGCCCACTAGCGCACGCCGCGAGTTGCGCTTCCCTACCCAGGTCGGAAACGATTCCATGGCTCTCAGCCAAGGATTCGCGATACGCCTTGGAGTACACCCAAAGAGGGTAAGCGCGATCTCCAGATTGAACTGACAAGACAGTGACGAGGCAACCCGCTTGGATTAGACATTCCCAGGCTTTCCAGAACCTCCCAATACTTGCCTCAGAATCATTCCCAAAGAGGCCAGCTACCACTCGAATCGGCACTCGCCAAGGCTCTCCTTCCCTTTCGGCTACCAGCCAAAGCTGAAGCGCGCCCACGTCCCCTTGATAGCCGAGCTCAAAATCCTGGCCAGCATATCCGGACTGATCCCACTCTTTATAGGGCATGGTGTCGGGCGGGCATCCGAACCACCTCGCGTAGTCGGTGGCTGTGTATACATGGAGAAGTACGAGGATTGCGTCTTTGATCGCCGACTCGGGCTGATCCAGCTGCATTAGCTGGCCAAGATGTGATCCGTAGTCGGGATGGCGCTCAATAAGGAGTGACGGGAGGTAAGCAAACTCACCGTCCCATCGCTCAATCCTGTACTCGTCTGCATTGGCCTTCTTGCGTCCCGTAGCTGCTATCAGACCTTGAGGAAGTTCGTGGTCAACATCAAAGGAAAGAAGCCGCTTCAGTACCTTCTTGGAACGGAAGTCGGAGCACCCGGTTGTTAGGCGAATCGACTTTGCGCCGGCGGCAGTAAGCTCCCGCTTCGGGCCGTACGCGTATGCCGATAGAGTCATATATCCAGCCAGCAGATCTGGGCCATCACTTACCTCGGCGATGGCCTTTGCGGCCTGCATCGACACTTTGAAATATCCAGACATTTCGAATTTTCCCTCGTCCCCTCTGTATCCGATTCTAGCGGAGAGATCGCCGGACAACGTCACCCGCTTGAACTACTTTTAGAAGCTGACAAAGCTGGTCCATCCCATTTTTTACGGCACTTGCGAGAAGGCCGATCGAGGCCATAAGGAGTGTTCATGTCGAAGCGAAGGAAGTTCGACCTGAGTTCAAGCGCGGTGCGGTTGAGCGGCCAGCCAGTCGGGTATCAGTTTTAGCCGAGTGGCTCGAGGACTGGGGATTCGGGAGAACTTGCTGACCGTTTGAAGCGGGAGGCCCAGAGCGAGGGCCAGGTGCCCTTCGGCGGAACTGAGAGGCCTAGAGACGACGAACTGGCGCGCCTGAATCACCAGCTGGGTCACGTGGGATTTTCTGCGAGTGGCGGCGACGTTCTTTGCCAACGGATCATCCTGAGGTATCTGTTGATCGAACGTTGCCGCGATGAGTTCCCGGTACGACTGATGTGCCACTGATGTGCCACTGCCTGCGGGTGTCGACCATTGCGACCACGGCTGAGCGGGAGTTTACCCAGCGCCCGCCAGAGATAACCAGCGCCTGCTTGGCCTGATCCGCAAGCTGTACAGACAAAGCCGGAGGGCGCTGGGTGCAGCCGCATGCATCTCGAAGTGCGCTATCGCCTTCCGTCAACCGTCTCTCGCACCAGCTGCTGATGTTCTTGATGATCCTTGCCTCGGTAGTGGTAGCGCTGCTACAAGGCTAGCGCGGCGAGCGGGATCGTCTTAGCCAACGTCGCCATCAGGATCATGCTGCCCGATGCGATGACGCTGGCCGCGTACCAAGCTGACGCGTTTCGGGTGTTGGTGCTGCTTGCCGTAGCCGCCACGGGCCTCTTCGTGTTTGGCTCGCGCCTCTCCATTGCCTTCGAGCGCGCACGGCGTCTCGGACATGCACGCGAGGAAACCCTGCAATTCGCGCCGGCCAGTTACTTGGCCGAGCGCGCCCTCCGACAACACGTGTTCGGGTATACCGACATCAGTGACACGGACGGGCACCTCAAGTTTTGACGGAATCTGCCGCTTGTACTAAAAATATTTGGAACTCTAGCATGCATATAATTCTTCTATTCGTCTTAACCGGGTCATTGCTATGGGGCTGGATTACTATGGTTCCATACTTGCTAAGTCATGGATGGCCGCTATCCATTGCAGTTACATCTGTCGCCTTTATGAATTTATTTTGGGGCGTGTCCACAATCTACTTGATCGACCTACTTAGTTCTCATTATCGAAAGAACAATGAATTCCTCAGAAAATTCTATCAAGAACTCCATACAGATCTTTTTGCACTTCTTACTTTTGCGGTGATTCTCGTCGTCGTTTTCAGCTTAGCTAAACCCAGCTATTCTTTCTCCAACATAGATGTTGCTTGCCTAGGAATACCTCTATTCATATATGCGATTGATTCCCTGGCGAGAACCAAAGACCCTGCAGGAATTCTTAGACTACGCTTAGCTTGGCGCTTGACGCTCATGATGCCATCAGTAGCATTGCTAATCGCGTCTAGCTGGTGTTTGATACACATATATTCAGGTGAATTTCCAGCCAGCGCTTCTCTTTGGATGCAGTTTTGCATTTTATTCGCGGGTTTCTCCTCCTATGTTGCTGCAAAGCAAGTGCGCTATTTTGTGTTACATCGGAAACTTGGAATCTCCCCTACAATTGAACGAATATTCAAAAAGTTGAGAGGAGGCAAGCCAGGGATCTATGATCAGACGGCAGCTATGGCAGAGCTATTCCAACGTGAGATGAGGTCAGCCACATCCAAGGCGGCATCCGAGCGCCGTAGAGTCTCCAAGAAAAAGAGGCCGAAGAGGTAACTCAATAGTCATTCGGCATAGCATGGCCTGTCTACCTGGTTCGGCCTCAGCTCACCCAGTCTGCATGCACGGCGTTACGTCCTTATCTCACCGCTCGGGACGGATCATCGCGTACCTCTCAGTGCTAACGGACGCTAGTGCGTTAGCGACGTTGCCGCGAGGTTGCTCCCCACACAGCGCTGGTGATCAGCTAGCTTGGGGGGAACAAAAGTCTAGTGGCAGCGGCTACACTCATGTCTAAGGCTCGCGTAAGCAAAACGAACTCGAGAACGTCAAGACGACGAGCACCTGCTTCGATCGCCGACAGACGTTGTTGTGGCCAGCTCAATCGGCGAGCAAGATCACTCTGCGAGATACCCAGTCGCTCACGACGCGCACGCAGCTGGTAGACCAGGTCGCGGTATTGCCCGTCATAGATCGTCTTGGTTGCCATGGTCGCGATTGCTGAATGCGACCAGCAATCTATGCGCCACCTACTGATTACATGAAAATCATGTAGCCTTCCCTCCGTTCACCTGATACGCTAAAGGCTGGATCCCACCGAGATATGCGTGGCCCATGTCCAGACTCAACCGACCCTCTTAGCTCCTCGCGCTGCGCTGCTGCGCGCTTCCGAGCGTATCGGATTGATGGGAACTGCTGCTTGGTGCGCCTTGCACCTTGCCACCCAGCAACCAAGCCCAATCACTTCTCGCCCTTGCTTGACCGAGCAGTTGCTTCAGTTCCTAGAGCTGGCGGGCATCTTGACACGCTCTACATCTCCCGCCGATGCAACGTACAGGGCCGTCTATGAGCCAGTGGCCTGGCGCTACTGTGATCTCAATCTGTCTAGCATAGAAATTCAGACAGGTCTTGACGACGCGTTGCAACTTCGCTTGGCCGAGAACGACGTGATCTCTCGCGATGCTCTCTGGCGCTTGCTCGCTGATGGAGATAGCGAAGCCTATCTTGTGCATCTCTTACAGCGCCATCGCCTAGATGGCGGTGACGTGCGAGCACTCATATTGGAAATACGAACAGAGTGGGCTCCCTACTCCTTAGGCAGGCGCCGCTACCTTGCATGGGTGAGCGTGCGCCATGCTGCCGCTACCTTGTCCCAGGGGGAGCTCGGTATAGACACCCTGTACGCCGCCCTACAGACCCATCTACGGCGCCGGGGGCGTTGGCTCGCGGCCAGGCAGTCCAACCAGGAGATTGCTGATGACGATTACAGCTTCGTACCGGACGCCCATTGGCGCCGCCCGATACTGCTCGAACTCTTCCTGACACGAATCGCACCGATGGGGAAGAAGTTCTGGACGCTGCCACCTCCCCAAGGCGACTAGCAAACCCAAGCAGGCCGAGATCGCGAACTATGCTTAGGACTTCTGATCCCAATTGCTCACCCTTTGCCAGGATGCACATATGACGACACCCGAGGAAAGTACCCGCCATCTCTACCAGGCCGGCGCTTTCCTGGTAGAGCTTGCGCTTGATGAGCGCTTGCCCGTTGAGGTACGCCGCGAAGCGGCCCGGCTGACGCGCCACTACCCCACTCCAGGATGCGCTCTAGCCTTAACCCCGTCGGTCGTCGGGTTCCTATCGCGGCCTGAGACTAGCTGGCTTGAAGGCTATCGGCACGGGCCATTGACCATGGGGCTCAGTGATAGGGTCTCTCGGCTGTACCACGAACTTAGTGACCCATCCACCAAGCGCCGATCTGGCTCAGCCAGACGTCCACCAAGAGATACATAGCCATCAAATATGGCGAAGTACGTGGGTTGCGGCAGGCCAACGAGATCCTGCGCAAGGCCAGCGCGTATTTCGCCCAGGCGGAGCTCGACCGCCGCTTCAAGCCTTGATGGGGTTCGTGGCCGAACATCGCCATGTCCACGGGGTCGAGCCGATCTGCAAGGTGCTGCAGGTTGCCCCGTCGACGTACTACCGCCACGCGCAGCGGAAAGCGGAGGCAGACGTGTGCCCGAACCACTGGTGGAAGGATCGGGCGCTGCGCCAGCAGATCCGGCGGGTATGGGAGGAGAACCCACAGGTGTGCGGCGTACGCAAGGTCTGGCGGCAACTCAAGCGCGAGGGCTATCAGTGGCCCGCTGCACGGTGGCACGGCTGATGGGCGAGCTCGACCTGTACGGGGTGGTGCGCGGAAAGGTCGTCAAGACCACGCTCAGCGACAAGCGTCCGTGTCCGCTGGGCAAGGTGAACCGACAATTCCACGCGCCGTCGCCTAACCGACTGTGGGTCAGCGACTTCACGTATGTTTCGACCTGGGCCGGGTTCGTGCATGTGGCCTTCGTGATCGACGTGTACGCACGGCGGATCGTGAGCTGGAGGGTATCGGCGACGGCGCACACGGCCTTCGTGCTGGACGCGCTGGAGCAGGCGTTGCACGCCCGGCGGCCCAGCGAGGGCGGCCTGATCCACCACTCCGACCGTTGCGTGCAGTACATGTCGATCCACTACACCGAGCGGCTGGCCGAAGCCGGTATCGAACCTTCCGTAGGCAGCGTGGGCGAAAGCTACGATAACGCGCTGGCCGAAACGATCAATGGGTTGTACAAGGCCGAGGTGATCCATCGGCGCTCGTGGCGCAATCGCCAGGACGTGGACCTGGTCACGCTGGATTGGGTGGACGGGTACACACCAAAGGCTTGCTGGGGTCGATCGGGAACATTCCGCCAGCAGAAGCCGAAGCGGCTTATGATCGACAACAGGCCGGTCACGCCGAAGTGGCGTGACTCAAACTAAACAGCCTCCCAACTTTCCGGGGCGGTTAGCCTTCTAACCCGGCAGGAGGCCTGGGCAAAAAAAGCCAGGCATCGAAGCTCTTTTCCAGAAAGACCTAATGGGTGAAAGGCTTACCGCTTTGACCACCCGCACGGAGCCCGCAATGACAAAGGTCACACAAGTAGTGGTTAGCCCACTATCCCTTGCCACAACATACATTCAGACCTTCTCGGTGCTTCCGGATGGATCTCATGTGCCGAAGTCATATGCCACTGGCTTCTTCGTTCGCTTGAGCAATGCGCTGCTTCTGGTGACTAATTGGCATGTTGTGACCGGCCTTGATCCAGCGGACCCAAGTAAGTTGAGCGGAACCATTCCTCATTACATGAAGCTGACTCTACGATCAAAGACGGGAGGCATAAGTGAAATGTCGCTGCCGCTATACGACGATAAGCTCAAACCACGCTGGGATCAGCATCCCGAGGGACCTTCAGTGGATCTGGCATTATATCCTTTGGATCCCATTCTCGAGGATCACTTCCATGTCCTCGATGTGTCTGATGCGATACGAGGCAAGAAGTTGGAGGAGACTGTGGCCAAAGACGTCTTCATCATCGGCTATCCCTTTCATCATACGGATCTACAGAATCAGTTCGGACCGGAGACGCCTTACTACCTCCCAATCTGGAAGCGTGGGAGTATCGCCACCGAGCCGGGCTCTCGCCTGAGTAATCGCATACTACTCATAGACTCTCTAAGCCGCCCTGGCATGTCTGGTGCTCCAGTGGTGATCGCTCAAGAAGAGGGGGTATTGCGGACGACCGATCCTGAGACCAAAGCGCTGCTCAGGGCTCAGGAAGCCGGGACAATTGGCGGTCTGGATTTCATCAGGAAGCTTGACATGAGTAGAATGTCGAGTGCACATGAAATGCGCTTCTCTCTCCTCGGTGTCTACTCCGGCGTAATTGGAAACTCTCGCTTAGAACAAGTTGCGTTGGGAAAATGCTGGCATCGCGATGTATTGATGGAGACGATCTTCAGGCATGCGCCCGGCGAAATGCCCTACCACGGACCCATCGACGAGCCTGCATATTTTCGCTACTTGGAAAAGTTTACCCGCGGGAAGCTAAGAATTCTCGATCCGGACGGCAACGTGGTAACCGAGGTTCAGAACAGGAACTAGGCCATATTGACCAGGCTGAACGGCAAATCGCCCAGCTCTTTTGGCGCTGCTATCGAGTCTGCCTGGCGATCTCGACTCTGTCCGCGATTCAAAGCCTGCCGTACCTGGTCAACTTAGCTGCCGATATTGGTCAGTCGCTCTGGTGGGGCATGGGCAAATGCTTGGCTATATGCATTCGGAGAACGCAATGACAGGCGATTCGTCTTCGTCCGCTGGAATGACTCGCACCAAAGTGCGCAATCAGCAGCGTCTGTTAGATGCCTTGAAGAGGCTTCAGGCACGTTGTCCAACGGTTCCAGCACTACAAGAGGCCGTCACTAAAGGCGAGCGCCTTGTCACGTTCACGAACGTTGCCCTTGAGGCTGGACTTAGCCGCGGTCTGATTGCGCACGAACGATGCGCCTATCCAGCGGTGCGTGCAGCAGTGAGCGAGCAAATGAGAGCGGATGCGGAGCCTCACATTACTCCAGCCCTCGTCGCGGAGCTACGAGCCACCGTTCGCGATCTGGAGAAGCGACTTGCGAATCGTGATGCTTACAACGCCGAACTCGCCGCCGAAAACACGCTACTGCGTAAGCAGCTTGGCAACGACACTCCTACGGCTGAAAATGTTGTCAGCTTTCGTCGAGATCATCGACGAAAGGAGAAGTGATCGCTCTGTCGATCGCCTTGAGAATCGCTTCGCTCTGTCTGACGCGTAATGCCGCAATCGACACCTGGTCACGTCTATCCATTGTCCGCTCTTGCCGGACTATCGCTCGATTCTCCTCGGCACGTGCCGCCCAGAAGGGCCGATGCTCGGCCAAAATGAGGCAGCACTTGCATGAGGCGCAGACTCCTGGACTGCGAGTCACGAAATTTGGAGCGCTGCGCGCTGTTAAGGGAAGCGTATTAAGATCGTTGCACTTAGAGTTAGCCGGCATCAAACCCATCAGGCAAGTCGCATAGAGACCATTCCAGATTCGGATGTCACTCCCCTTTACCCAGGCGACCGCTCGCTCATAGTCATCTTCACCGTCGGCTCCGCTGATCTCCTCAGCCAGATCTTTGTGATATTGGTCGATGAGATGTTGAGCGCTCCCTGCACCAAGCCGCTTGCCCTGGCTCATAGCAAGAAGCAGCTGAGCGGTCGACTTCACACGTTCCCCGTCTAGATCTTCCAGGAACTTCGCATCGGCGCCAACGTAGGATTCACTGGTAACCATCTCTGATATATGCTTGAAGTGATCGCGTAAAGGGATGAGCATCGAAGCATCGGTGCGGAATACAAATACCGCGAAAGTGGGTCGCCAACGGTGTGCACGATATGTACTTACGGCCTCCTCTATTTGGTCAGTGGATCTTTCTTCAGCGACTAAGGCATATCGGACGAAGCGTTTCTGGATGATAGTCATCCGATCACTTTTAATCGGGCCAACATCTTTCTGCCATCTAGGTACCCCCCTCGGATACGAACAGGTGATAAGAAGGTTATCTGTGCACGAGAGTATCCGCCAGCTGAGCAACAGTTCCTCAAGGACCTTAACCGCGGCAACAGGGGGCGGCAGGTAGCTCGTTTCCTTGGGCCTACAACCAATCACCCACTCTGCATCTATCAAGCTACGCTTGGCGCTTAGGCCTTTTAGATAGAAGATCTCCATAAGGCCATCTGAAGACGGCCTCATCTTGACGCAACTTGGCAATCCTTTCGACAGCTTCCTTCGCCCCTTCAGACTTAGAACTTCGTGTGCGCGAATGCCGGTGCATGCCTGGATGCAGATTGTGCAGGCAGCGATGACATGGTTCACCAAGGCTCTGATATACACACTTGGATAGACACGTCCTTCCAGAGCATCGACATCATCTTTCCGTTGGACTTGGGCCAGCGCTTTTAGAGTCCGAGGAGTCAGACTCTTCTCAAACTTCTCAATAGCTATTTCTGTCAATATCTCTGCCGCTTCACGATCATTCTCACTTTGTGAACTCTCATATTCATCTTTAAGGGCGATCACTAGTGGAGAAATTTTTTCGATCCAATAAAACGCGGCCGAAAGCACGGGCGTTGCGACAGCATCCTCTAATGGCGGAATCAGCTCAGGCCTTGAGAAACCGAGTTCGTCAACAACGACTGCAAATGGGGTGCGGCCCTCAAAAGGCTCCTCAGGCAATGTCGCCACGCCTATCTCCGCCATCACTGCGCGCTGGTCCCACATTTGTCGGATAGGAAGTAGAAGAAGATATGCACTTGGGTAACCCCACTTACGGGACCTACCGATGTGGGCCCCAGACTTCTCATACATTTCCTCTAGTTTGCTCACGTAGCCGCGAATGGCAAAACCATCAAGGTCCCCAATTGATCTGATGCCGTGAGTTTTCATATAGTAGGCAAGCACATACAGTTTTCGCACGATAGGAGCAATCGAGTTCTGGTCCATCCGAATCCCATTGGGCCTGTCGACAGCAGATCGTACGTATGCCTGGAATTCGCTCCGGAGTTGTGCGTTCTCTGCATCGGCCATGTTGCTTCCGTCGCCTATCTCTGCGTCCCAGCGGACTTCGTGCTTCCTCTTTAGACCAGGAATTTTTTGGCCAATCTTCCAAACGAGATCATCTCCGAGATGAGGTCCAATCTTTTCCGGCTGCATACGATTACTCCAAGCAGGGAAGGCTGGAAAGCTGCAGACTCCGTGCAGCTACAACATTCTTCTGGGAACTAGTTCTTGGTATCCAAGCTCCGACCAGACGCTCGTAAGGCTTCAGGAACTTTGCTTCCCAGATTGCAGAGCCAAGCTTCTGCTTGGCCTCTTCATATCGTTGATGAAGCTGATGAAACCTAGCCAGGGCGTATGCTTTGTCCGTGTCGCAAGTAGCAAGTGGGCAGGAGGGGCACTGACCATAGGCGTCACATGCTCGCCCCTCGATCTGTCCAGGAAGCGGGCTGCCAAATGGATCGGAGCATCGGAAGCCTGGCGTTGCAGCGCTCCTTTCACTTTGTTTCCGGCCAATCCGAGAATCAACTCGCCCACCGCTCGTCACCCAGCGCTGGTGGCCGACCTGTGCGCCAACCAGCCTCTCCTGCCCCCGTCCAATCGAGGCCTGAGTTCGATAACTGTCAAGCGTCGTTACCACGTTCTTGTGGCCCAGCAGGATCTTCAGACCCATGAGGTCACCGGGCCGCGCTCGCTGGAATATTTCACTAAACGTCAGACGCATTTCACTGAGCCCGATGGGCCTTAAGCCTCGCCGAATGCAATAGGCTCTCAAAGCAGCCTGAAGTTCGTTGTAGTTGCCCTTCATGCGTAGAGCAAGTGAGCCGATCGGACACCTTTGGTGTTCTTTATTTCGCCACTTGTTGGCGAAGAGCCAGAGATCATTCTTCGTTTTTTCCGGTGCGCCTCCCCTGATGAGTCGTGTCCAATCTTTGACAAAACGGATTATTGTCGAAACGGCAAGAAGCTCGTCACTTACGGGGAATGATCGACGTACTATCGAGTTCGCTCGAAACTTTTCTGCGCTTAGATAGATCATCGCAGTACCCATTCGATTGCGCTCTTCGATACGCGTTATGTCCAACCATGACAGCGGTTGCTGATTGAAGCCCGTATGAGCTGCCATTAGATAGAGGAATGGTGGCCAGTCATTCATCTGCGGATGGACAATTTTTGCAGCGTCCGTGTAGCCGATTTCTTCAATCAACCTGAAGAGCTGTGGATCATGCTGCTGCAGTTCCATTCTTGCTGGCAGTAGCTGGCCATTTCCGTACTGAGCTACCGCTCTTGCGATGAGTGCCACTTCATCGCTCTGGTTCTCAAACTCATCCGACAGGTTGTTCTGGATCATTTGATGAAGCTTGAGAAGCTTGGGCCATAGACATTCCATGGTCCTCCTCGCGTCGTTAGCGGCATGCTCCATCACAGCAGTGTAGCCTTCTAAATCAATATCCTGCTGTGGCGCTGGTTGTACCTTTACCCCCGCAAACGGCTTGTTCGGAATGTCAATCTTCGGCTCGTTGGCGTCAGTCCTTTCGTTCAAAGCCACGAAGATGGATTTCGCCGCACACCAATAGCCCAACTGGGTATACGGCCGTCTCTGAGCCAGAGTTGGATCCTTAAGCCAAGTCAGGAAATCCTGGAGAATTCTTGGTGGAAGTTGACTGACATGGTCGATCTTCTTGCTAGTTGACAGAAGAAACGCGAGGAACCCGTCCTTGAATTGCCCTGCTTTTCCTTTCCGCGTTGTACGCTTCTGACAACAAGAGCAATCGGCAAAAGCCCTGGCCAGTTCAACGCCGATCAGGCCAACGGCAAGCCACTGTGTAAGCACGAGCTTCTGGTTGATCTCCAGCCCTGGGTCTTTGAACTCTAACTCCAGAGTGCTCCTATCGTGACGGATCTCCCATCTCTGGTGAGGACGCTCTGTGCTTCCCTGCTGCCCTTTGAATCGCGCAGCTGCTGCACCTTTCTTGGGCATGGGAACCCTCGCTTCGGCTGCTAAGGAATGCTTGGTAAGAGCTTTCGTAGCTGTATCGATTGTGATTCCGAAAGCTCACTCTCATAGATGTGCGAGCACTGCAGATACATCTGCTCGGTCGTGTCCCTATTGCTGTGCCCGAGTACTGCTTGGACATACTTGGAAGGATCCGAGTCTCCACGATTGCGTCGGTCAATAAACGTCGTCAGGGCGAACGTGTGGCGCAACGCGTGGACGGTGATAGCCGCTTGTCGCACGCGCTCGATGTCATCGACGTCTGAATTTCTGGACATCAAACGCGTTAAGAGCTGCCGCCGGGCAGATGCGATCTGACAACTGAATTTTCTTGCGGAGGCTGGCTTTGCACGACTGTTCGCCCTTTCTCCTCCCAGGAGAAAGAGATGACCATGCTCGGACTCAATCCAACCAGAGCGCAATGCCTCAGCCATGAGAGGTTTTCGGATGCTTCTGCTGTACTCCCGAAGTACGCTTATCAACCAAACAGGGAACGGCACATCGCGCTTCTTGCTGCCCTTGCCGACAACGCGGATTGCGACGTGGGTGTAGGGATCCCGGCTTTTAAGGTCGGCTAGTTGGATCGGTTCCAGTTGCAAGTCACAGACCTCCTGGCGCCGTAGCCCAGTATGCAGACACACCTCTGCCATCAACCTGGGAGGTGAGAGTTCTGAAGCAGGCTTCAAACCGCCTCTGACGTCCTCAACCAATGGTGTGGGCCCAAGGACGTCAAAGAGCGCACTGATCACCCTTGGATCTAATGCACGAACCAAACGATCCGGCGGAGTACCTCGGACGGAGCCGATGTTGCCGGCGAACACCTCCTTTGTTCCGGATCGCGTCGCCATCATCGAGCGGCCAAAGCGGTGCTTCAGCAACCCCGAGTCCTGACAGTACTCCAAGAACGAAACCACGCTTGCGCGTCGTCTAGAGACGGTAGCCGAAGCATAGCCACGTCCGGTCGCTGGCGAGACTTGCCCCGCCATAGACTCCAGGTAGTCGATCAGAAGATCAGGAGAGGAATCGGCGACCTGTAGGCCGCGGGCATCCAAATAATTGTGGTAGTCCGCTAGATCGTAGGCGGCTGCTTCGGATGACTTCACGCTGCCCTTGAGCCGATGCTCCTTCCGGCCGACCAGGTGCTTGGCGACCAGATGGTCGAAGCACGGCTGCACCATCTTCCCGGTCGGCTCCGAGACAAGAAAGTGGAAGCCAGCGGGCAGCGGCTTCGCTGCTCGGGACGATGTGCTCGGACCCCGCAAAACGCCATGACGTACGCGAGCTTGATAGCCGACACCTGCCATGTCGCGCAATGAAGCATGTTTCGTTTTTGGACGCAACTACCTATGGGTTGGGTCTATTTTTTTGAACATTCACCACGCGACCATACCGTGCTCGCAGCCGCGGTACGGGTTCACCGACTGCGCGAACCCCACGTCCGGCGACTGGTTGCGGCTGATGATGCTGCGCGCGGTCTCCTCGCTCACCTGGGTGCGCAGGCGCGGAGCGGCAAATTCCTCGCTGTCGTCGGGATGCCAGCCGTCGTCCTCGGCCTGGCTGACGGTCCGTTCGAAGCGGCCCGGCAAATGGCTGCCGGCGCCGCGGCCCTTGATGGCGGTGCTCATCGGCATAGGCTACGCGCCGACCGTCTCGGCGGATGCGACGGCACCGACGGCGGCGCTGAATCTTTCAGGCCACGCAGTCAGCGTGGCTCACCTCCGCCCGTTGCGCACGGCGGCGCAGCAGATCGACGTTCCACGGCGGGCCGGCGGCCTGTCGCTCTTCGGCGATGACGCTGCCATTCGCCGAACCGGGGCCTCGTCGCGGGCGCACGCGAACGCCGTCGCCTTGGCGTCACCCGGTTGCCGCGAACGCCTGCTGTCATGCACCCGCAGTGCAGCGCAGGTTCGCTGAGCGGATGGCTGCCAGCGCGCCAGACAGCAAACCCACGCGATCCGGGCGGTCGCCGCGGTGCCGGGCCGGCATCGCCTTCGCCGCAACCTCCGCGTCACCCTCTAGAATCCGCCGATGCTCGTGATCGCGACTCTGCAGAACACCTGGGACCGGCTGACCGGCATCCCGCACATCGGCGCCTACCTCACCGCCGCCTACCTGCTGTACATCCTGTGGCTGAGCGGATGGATCGTGCTGCAGAAGCGCGAGCCGGCGGCGACGCTGAGCTGGGTGCTGTCGCTGGCCGCCTTGCCCTACCTGGGCTTCGTCATCTACTACCTGCTGGGCCCGCAGAAGGTGAAGCGGCAGCGCCTGCGCCGCGGCCGCTCGCGCTCAGGCATGGAGCACTACAGCAGCGTGTGCCCACCGGATGCCGACTGCACCGAGCTGGCCAAGATCGCCCAGGCCACCACCGGCCTGGCGCCGAGTTCGGCCACCGCGGTGCAGTGGCTGGTCGACGGCGCCGCCACCTACGAGGCGATCCTGCGCGACATCGGTGCCGCCCAGCACCACGTGCACCTGGAGTACTACATCTTCAATCCCGACCGCACCGGCACGCGCATCCGCGACGCGCTGCTCGAGCGCGCCCGCGCCGGGG
Organism: Xanthomonas sp. SHU 166; assembly: GCF_000364685.1. Classification (NCBI taxonomy): domain Bacteria; kingdom Pseudomonadati; phylum Pseudomonadota; class Gammaproteobacteria; order Lysobacterales; family Lysobacteraceae; genus Xanthomonas; species Xanthomonas sp. SHU 166. The sequence goes on along the minus strand of NZ_AQOJ01000015.1, from coordinate 5,181 downwards.
TGCGGGTGCGGCTGCTGCTGGATGCGGTCGGCTCCTCGCAGGTGCGCAAGCGCTTCCTGCAGCCGCTGCTGGACGCCGGCGCCGAGGTGGCCTGGTTCCATCCCACCCAGTTGCTGCGGCCGTTCAAGTTCAAGCGGCCCTGGGTCAACCTGCGCACCCACCGCAAGATCGTGGTGATCGACGGCCACATCGCCTTCACCGGCGGCATCAACGTCACCGACGAGGAGAACGAGGCGCTGCGCGCCGACGCCTACCGCGACCTGCACCTGCGCTGCGAAGGCCACGTGGTGCGCAGCCTGCAGCTGGTGTTCGTGGAGGACTGGCTGTACGCCACCCGCCAGGGCCGCGATGCCTTCGACATGGCGCGGATCTGGCCCAGCGACATGCCCAGCCGCGACGCCGGCAGCATCCAGGCACAGGTGCTGGTGTCGGGGCCGGATTCGTCGTGGGAAAGCATCCATCGCCTGCAGGTGGCGGCGATCCACGAGGCGCAACGGCGGGTGTGGCTGGTCACGCCGTACTTCGTCCCGGGCGAGGCCGCGCGCATGGCGCTGACCTCGGCGGCGCTGGGCGGGCTTGACGTGCGCCTGCTGGTGCCCAAGCGCAGCGATTCGCGGCTGGTGACCTTGGCCGCGCGCTCCTACTTCGACGAACTGCTGCAGGCCGGCGTGCGGATCTACGAGTACGGCCCGCGCATGCTGCACACCAAGGCGCTGATCACCGACGAGGACCTGTGCCTGGTCGGCAGCGCCAACTTCGACAACCGCAGTTTCCGGCTCAACTTCGAGGTCGCCACGCTGTTCCGCGATCGCGGGCTGACCAGGCAACTGGCCGAGCTGCTGGAAGGGGAGATGGCCGATGCGGTGCGCGTGCGCGACGACCGCAAGCGCTCGCTGTGGCGCTACCGGCTGCCGGAGGCGGTGGCGCGGCTGACCTCGCCGCTGCTGTAAGCGCGGCGCCCCGGCACCGGGAGCGGCGCGTCCGGCCGCCACACCACGTGGAACCGGCACGCCCGGCGGCGCTACACTGCGCCATCCTTGGGGAGATCGTCATGTACTGGCTCTTTCTGCCGCTCGCGCTGGGTGCTTTCGTTCTGGCGTTCACGACGCCGCACATGTGGTTGCTGGTGGTGAGCCTGCTGGCCGCGCTGGCCTTTCTGCTGGCCTGGGCACGCGGCTGGTACGTGGCCAAGATCGGCGACGCCAGCCAGCGCGATGCGATGCCGATGATCGACCCGGCCGAACTGCGCCGCCTGCGCGAGCAGGCCGAAGCGCGCCGCGCCGCGGCCGCCGCCAGCGACGACGCCGCGGCGCCGTAAGCGGTTCGCCGGCGATGACCAAGCTCAGCGTCAACGTCAACAAGATCGCGGTGCTGCGCAATTCGCGCGGCGGCGACCTGCCCAGCGTGCTCGACGCCGCGCGTGCCTGCCTGGACGCCGGCGCGCACGGCATCACCGTGCACCCGCGCCCGGACCGGCGCCACATCCATGCCGAGGACGTGCTGGCGCTGGCCGAACTGACCCGCGAGCGCGGCGTCGAATTCAACATCGAGGGCAACCCGTTCGCGCCGCCGCGTCCCGGCTACCCGGGACTGATCGCCCTGTGCGCGCAGACCCGCCCGGCACAGGCCACCCTGGTGCCCGACGGCGACGGCCAGCTCACCTCCGACCACGGTTTCGACTTCGGCCGCGACAGCGAGCGTCTGCGCCCGCTGATCGCCGAACTGAAAGCCCTGGGCTGCCGGGTCAGCCTGTTCGTCGATGCCGACAACCCCGATCTGGCGGTGGCGGCCGAACTGGGCGCCGACCGCATCGAGTTGTACACCGGTCCCTATGCCGCCGCGTGGGAGCAGGGCGACAGCGCCGCGGCCGCGGCGTTCGCTGCCGCCGCACGCCGCGCGCAGGCTGCCGGGCTCGGCGTCAACGCCGGCCACGATCTGGCCCAGGCCAATCTCGGCGCGTTCCTGGAGACGGTGCCGCAGGTGCTGGAAGTGTCGATCGGCCACGCGCTGATCGGCGAGGCGCTCTACGCCGGGCTCGACGCCACGGTGAAGGCCTATCTGGCGGTGCTGGCCGGCGCACGCTGAGCGACGCCGGCAGCGCGGCCTGGCTCCCTGGAACTTGCCCGCGTCGCGGGCGCAGCGATCGCGTACAGCAAGGTTGTCGCGATCGGCGCAATCCGATCAACCTGGGCGTTCGCTGCCTCCCGCAAGCGGAAACGCGCGAGTTCCCGACGCACGCGACGCCACCGGCAATGGTGGCGTCGCACCACAGACCGCCTGCTACTGCACGAAGCCGATGCGCTGGACGTCGGCGTTCTTGGCCGCCGCCAGCACCTTGGCCATGGCCTCGTAGTCGGCGTCCGGGCTGGCATCGATGCGCAGTTCGGGCGGATTGCCGGCCGCCTGCGCCATCGCCTCCTGCAGCCGGGGCTGCAGATCGCGCAAGGCCAGCGGCGCGGCATTCCAGAACAACTGGCCACTGGCGTCCAGGCGCAACTGGATCGGGTCCGGTGGCGGCAAGGGCCTGGAAAGTGCCGGCGTCCGCTGCGGCAGGTCCATGGCGATCGTCCGCGTCAGCATCGGCGCGGTGACGATGAAGATGATCAACAGCACCAGCATCACATCGACCAGCGGGGTGACATTGATCTCCGCCAGCGGTCCCCGATTCCCTGCAGCACTGAACGCCATGGCCAGCCTCCTGTGGGTGTGGTGTCGCGTTACCAGCCTACACCCGCGGCGCGGCGGGATGCGAGGGGCGGCGACAGGCGGGCGGGCTCGGGAGTGGCCCCGCATCGGACTGCTCAGGCCGGGAGGCGAGCAGGCGAGCGCGAAGCACGCCCGGCCAGGCGGACGACGCGACGCGCGACACGCAGGACTGCGGGCAGGCATCGTCGCAGCGGGCAGTGCAGCCAACCATGCATGCACAAAAAAACGCCACCGTTGCCGGTGGCGTTTGCAGTCGCGTCATGACTGAGGTGTTGCGGTGAAGCTTATTGCTGCACGAAGCCGATCTTCTTCATGTCCGAGTTCTTGGCGGCGGCCAGCACCTTGGCCATCACTTCGTACTCGGAATCCGGATTGGCATCGATGCGCAGTTCCGGCTGGTTGGTCGGATCGCGCTGGACTTCGTTTTCCATCATCTGCGGGAGCGCACTCACCGCCACCGGGCTGTTGTTCCAGAACACCTGGTTCGACGCATCGATCCGCAGATCGATCGGCGGCGGCGGATCGCGCAACTGCGGCGGCGGGTTGATGACCCGCTGCGGCAGATCCACGTCGATCGGGTACGTCATGATCGGCGCGGTCACGATGAAGATGATCAACAGCACCAGCATCACGTCGACCAGCGGCGTGACGTTGATGTCGGCCATGGGACCACGGCCGCCTCCTGAGCTGAACGCCATGGCTCAGTTCCCCTTCTCTTTGGTCGCAACGAAGCCGACGTCCAGCATGCCCTGACTCTGCGCGATCTTGGTGATCTCGTTGATCGTGCGCATCTTGGTGGTGCGGTCGCCACGCAGGTTGAGCGGCGGCTGCGGGGTCTGCTGTGCAGCGGTCGAGAAGCGCGATTCCAGGGCTTCCTTGGAAATCGGCTCATCGTTCCAGTACAGCGACCCGTCCTCCTTGACCGCCAGGGTGATCGGATTCGAACGCTTGTCGTCCTTGTCCGGATCCTGCTTCAAGTTGGCTTGGGGCAGTTCCACCTTGACCTTGTGGGACATCAGCGGTGCCGTGATGATGAAGATGATCAGCAGCACCAGCATCACGTCCACGAGGGGCGTGACGTTGATGTCGGCCATGGGGCCGCCGCTGTTACCACTACTGAAAGCCATAACGGGCTCCGTTAACGTTGCGTGGACGACTTAGCCGGGATCAGCGAACGCGCGAACCGGTGGCGAAGAAGTCGTGCAGGTCGTGAGCGAAGGTGTCGAACTTGGCGATCACCGAGCTGTTGACCTTGCTGAAGAAGTTGAAGGCGAACACGGCCGGGATCGCGACGAACAGACCGATCGCGGTCATGATCAGCGCTTCACCGACCGGGCCGGCCACGGCGTCGATCGAGGCGGAGCCGGTGGCACCGATCTTGATCAGCGCACCGTAGATGCCCCACACCGTACCCAGCAGACCGACGAACGGCGCGGTCGCACCGACGGTCGCCAGCAGGGTCATGCCCGACTGCAGCTTGGTGCTTTCGCGGGTCACGGCCTGACGCAGGGCGCGGTCGACGAACTCCGAACGGCTCAGGGTCTCGCCCAGGCCCGTGCCGGTGCCGGCTTCGGCGCGCTGGTGGTGCGCGGCGGCCTGCGCAGCGTCCAGGGCGATCTTCGAGAACGGCTCGGAGGCCGGCTGCTCTTCCATCGCACGGATGGCGTCCTGGGCGTTCGGGGTGTCCCAGAACAGGCTGGTGACGCGGTCGGCCTGGCTCTTCAGACGGGTGGCGCGGAAGATGTTGATGATCGTCCAGTACCAGGACGAGGCGGACATGATGATCAGGGTGATGAGCACCACCCAGGAGACGGCGAAGTCACCCGGCTTGGAGGTCATTTCGGTGATCAGGTGCTCGAAGCCCATCTGCGACAGGGCGTTCGATGCGTTGTTGCCCCCCGCAGCAGCGGCGATGAAAATTTCCTGCAGCATGACGCTTACCTTTGTTGTGTGTGGTGGTGATGAGGGTGGTGCAAAGAGTAGACAGGGTCTGCGGACCGGCGGTGCGCCGGTCCGCGCAACCTTTGTATCAGTTCAGCGCGAAGTTGACCGGGACGCGGACGCGGCCGGCGGTCTTCTGTCCATTGGCCATGGCGGCATTGAAACGCCACTTGCGCGCTGCTTCCATGGCGGCGCGGTCCAGGTCGCGGTTGCGGCTGGATTTCTCGACGGCAACGTTCGTCACGTTGCCATTTGCATCGACATCGATGATCAGGATCACCTCACCCTGCGCACCCGAGCGGAATGCTGCCGGCGGATACTTCGGCGGATTCATGTTCTTCGACGAGATATCGACGCTCGCGCCAATGTCGGTCGGCTGCGACGGCGGCGCAGGCGGCGACGGCGGGGTGGCCACGTCGTTGGGGCGCGGCTCCGGCACGTCGATCACCGGGGCTTCCGGCGGCGGCGGCAGCGGGGTCGGCTTCGGCGGCGCCAGGTTCTTCACCGGCGGCGGCGGAGTTTCCGGCGGCTTCG
>NZ_AQOJ01000014.1:0-6501 GCF_000364685.1 Xanthomonas sp. SHU 166 | reverse complement strand
TTGCCTGCTAGGGGGTAAGACGGTATCTGCGAAAGCGTGCGCTACGGACGCGCGCGCCCCAGCCTCGCCGACCCTGGGCCGCTGTCAGCGCATCTGCAGATGCTCTCCAGCGATCGCTGGCAGCCTCGGCCAAGTCGCGGGCCAAATGCTCCGTCATCCTGTGCAGGAGCGACGCCAGCCGCGACAGGACGTCACCGTTGACGCTGCGTCGCGCCTGCGCAAACGCCAGGCAAGAAAAAAGCGGGCCGAAGCCCGCTTTTTCCTGGAACGACGCTGGCAGCGTGCGGCTTATTCGGCCGACGCGCCCTCGCCTTCTTCCACGGCCTTCATCGACAGGCGGATGCGGCCCTGCTTGTCGACTTCCAGCACCTTGACCTTGACCACGTCGCCTTCCTTCAGCTTGTCGCCGACCTTCTCCACGCGCTCGCTGGAGATCTGCGAGACGTGCACCAGGCCGTCCTTGCCCGGCAGGATGGTCACGAACGCGCCGAAGTCCATGATCTTGGCGACCTTGCCTTCGTAGATGCGGCCCGGCTCGACGTCCGAGGTGATCTGCTCGATGCGCGACTTGGCGGCCTGCGCGGCGATCGCATTGACCGAGGCGATGACGATGGTGCCGTCGTCCTGGATGTCGATCTGGGTACCGGTTTCCTTGGTGATCGCCTGGATGGTCGAACCGCCCTTGCCGATCACTTCGCGGATCTTGTCCGGGTGGATCTTGATCGTCAGCAGGCGCGGCGCGTAGTCGCTCAGCTCCGCACGCGGCGTGGTCAGCGCGCTGGCCATCTCGCCGAGGATGTGCAGGCGGCCGGCCTTGGCCTGCGCCAGGGCCTGCTTCATGATCTCTTCGGTGATGCCTTCGATCTTGATGTCCATCTGCAGCGCGGACACGCCGTCGGCGGTACCGGCGACCTTGAAGTCCATGTCGCCCAGGTGATCTTCATCGCCCAGGATGTCCGACAGCACCACGAAGTCGTTGCCTTCCTTCACCAGGCCCATGGCGATACCGGCCACCGGCGCCTTCACCGGCACGCCGGCGTCCATCAGCGCCAGCGACGAACCGCAAACCGAAGCCATCGACGAGGAACCGTTGGATTCGGTGATTTCCGAGACCACGCGGATGGTGTACGGGAACTCTTCCATGGTCGGCATCACCGCCAGCACGCCGCGCTTGGCGAGGCGGCCGTGGCCGATTTCGCGACGCTTGGGCGCGCCGAAGCGGCCGCACTCGCCCACCGAGTACGGGGGGAAGTTGTAATGGAACAGGAAGTTTTCCTTGTACTCGCCGGAGACCGCGTCGATCACCTGGCCGTCGCGGGCGGTGCCCAGCGTGGTGACCACGATCGCCTGGGTCTCGCCGCGGGTGAACAGCGCCGAGCCGTGGGTACGCGGCAGCACGCCGGCCTGCACGCTGATCGGGCGCACGGTGTCCAGCGCACGGCCGTCGATGCGCACCTTGGTGCTCAGCACCGAACCGCGCATGGTCTGGTATTCCAGCTCGCCGAATTCCTTGGCCAGGTCGGCAGCGACCCAGTTCTCGGCGGTGGCGCGCGGCGCCAGCTGCGCCAGCACGTCCTTCTTGATCGCCGAGATCGCATCGCGGCGCTGCAGCTTGTCGCGCACCTGGAACGCGGCGGCCAACTGCTCGCCGACGGCTTCCTTCAGCGCGGCGATCATGGCCTCGTTCTTGGCCGGGGCGACCCAGTCGGACGGCTTGGTGCCGGCTTCGACGGTCAGCTCGTTGATCGCATTGATGACCTTCTGCATCTCGCGGTGGCCGAAGGTGACCGCGCCCAGCATCACTTCTTCCGACAGCAGCGCGGCTTCGGACTCGACCATCAGCACCGCGTTGGCGGTACCGGCGACGACCAGCTCCAGCTGCGAATCCTTCAGATCCGACACGGTCGGGTTGAGGATGTATTCGCCGTTCTTGTAGCCGACCTTGGCGGCGCCGATCGGGCCCTTGAACGGGGTGCCGGCCAGCGACAGGGCGGCCGAGGCGCCGATCAGCGCGGCGATGTCGCCGTCGATGTCCGGGTTCATCGACATCACCGTGGCGATGATCTGCACTTCGTTCTTGTAATCCTCCGGGAACAGCGGACGGATCGGACGGTCGATCAGACGCGAAATCAGCGTCTCCTTCTCGGTCGCACGGCCCTCGCGCTTGAAGAAGCCGCCGGGGATGCGGCCGCCGGCGTAGAACTTCTCCTGATAGTCGACCGTCAGCGGGAAGAAGTCCTGACCTTCGCGCGCGCTCTTGGCGGCGACGGCGGTGACCAGCAGTACGGTGTCGTCCATCTTGACGATGACGGCACCGCCGGCCTGGCGGGCGATCTCGCCGGTTTCGAGGGTGACGGTGTGCTTGCCGTACTGGAAGGTTTTGGTGATTTTTGCCACGGGGTTTCCTTGGATGATGCTGTCTGCAAATGGACCGCTGACGGCCCATGCCGCTGGCGGGTGGCCGGGAGGATCCGGCCGGTGGCGCGGAGCGATCCCCGGGCCACGGTACTACCCAAAACAAAACCGCGGCGCATCGCTGCGCCGCGGTGGGGTTCGTTGACTCAGCGACGCAGGCCGAGCTTCTCGATCAGCGCCTTGTAGCGCTCGCCATCCTTCTTCTTCAGATAGTCGAGCAGGCTGCGGCGGCGGTTGACCATCTGCAGCAGGCCGCGGCGGCTGTGGTGATCCTTCTTGTGGGTCTTGAAGTGGCCGGTCAGCAGTTCGATGCGGGCGGTCAGCAGGGCGACCTGCACTTCCGGCGAACCGGTGTCGGCAGCGCCGCGCTTGTTTTCTTCGATGACTTTCTGGGTGTCGATGGACATGAGGTTTTTCTCTGAGATGCGGGGCCGGCAGGAACGTGCAGAAGACGCACCGCCTGGCTCGCCGATTGCGAAGGATTGCGCCGGAGCGCAGCGTGCCGGAAAGGCCGCGAAATTGTACCGGCCTCGGCCCGGAGGAACAAGGCGTTAAGACCGCGTCATGACTGAACGACAGTCAGGTAACACCCGGCGCGACCGCTGCGCGGTCACGGATTGAACATGCGCTGCGGCGCCAGCAGCCCGCTCGCATCCACCTGGCCCAGGCCCAGCGGGACGCCGTCGGCGTCGAACACCGCCGCCAGGCCGGGCGCCCAGGCTGGATCGCGCAGGCGCTGACCCATGCGGAAGCGCTGCGCCGCCGCATGCTCCAGGCGCAGCGGCGGGAAATCGGCCAGGCCGGCGGCCAGCGGCAGCACCAGCGCCTCCAGCGCCGCCGGATCCTGCGCGGCCAGGTGCTGCAGGTGCTCCAGGGTGACCATCTGCGGGTTGCGGAACGGTTCCACCCACAGCCGCCGCAGCGCGGCGATATGTGCGCCGCAGCCCAGCGCCTCGCCCAGGTCGCGGGCCAGGCTGCGGATATAGGTGCCGGACCCGCAGGCCACGTGCAGACGCAGGCGGTCGCCGGCGTGGGCGAGCACGTCGATCGCATGCACCTCGACCTCGCGCTCCGGCGCTTCGATCGCCTCGCCGCGGCGCGCCTTGACGTACAGCGGTTCGCCGCCCTGCTTGAGCGCGGAATAGATCGGCGCACGCTGGCGGATGCGCCCGCGCAGCGGCGCCAGCGCCGCCTCCAACGCCGTCGCGTCCAGCGGCGGCACCGGGCGGGTGCGCAGCACCGCGCCCTCGGCATCGTCGCTGTCGGTGGTGACGCCGAGCACGACCTCCGCCTCGTAGGCCTTGGCCGAACCGAGCAGCAGCCCGGCCAGCTTGGTCGCCTCGCCGAAGCACAGCGGCAGCAGGCCGGTGGCGAGCGGATCCAGGCTGCCGGTGTGACCGCCCTTCTCCGCACGGAACAGCCGCCGCGCCGCCTGCAGCGCCGCGTTGGAACTCATGCCGATCGGCTTGTCGAGCAGCACGATGCCGTCGAGGCGACGGAAGACGATACGAGGCAGGCGCGGGCCGAAGACGGGCATGGGGGGTTGGGCGGGGATTCGGGATTCGGGATTGGGGATTCGGGATTGGCGGATCCTGCGGTGGCACCGTGCTTGCGGCCAACACAGGAAGAACGCGCAGGCGCGCGCAAAACAGCGGGGCGCGGCACGCATGAGGGAGCGCCGCGATCGCGGCTGCGAGGCGGACGCGCCCGCCAGCATTCGAACAGTGGCGCCGATGCCGATGCCGAGGCGTCGGCGAAGGGCTCAGTCCTTGCGCGGCGCAGCTTCGCCGTCGTCGGCGGCATGACCGTCGTCGCCCTGCTCCTGCTGCAGCTCCGGCATGTCGCGCAGCAGATTGTCGATGCGCTCGCCGCGATCGACCGAATCGTCGTAGTGGAAATGCAGTTCGGGCACGTGGCGCAGCTTCATCGCCCGCGCCAGCTCGCTGCGCAGCTGCGGCGCCAGCTCCTTCAGGCCCTTGACCGCCTCGGCCGAGCGTTCCTGCATCAGCGCGGTGACGAACACCTTGGCATGGGCCAGATCGCGGGTGACTTCGACGTCGGACACGCTGACCGACGGCAGGCCGTGATCGCGCACGGCCGCATGCACGATCGTGCCGAGGTCGCGCCGGATCTGCGCGGACACACGATCGGTACGGTGAAAGGATTTGGTGGGCATAGCGAAAATCTCTCTGTTCGGAATAAAGAAATCGGGAAGGGTCTGGGACGAGCGACGCACCTGCAGCGCCCCGCTCTTCCCATTCCCCAATCCCGATTCCTGATTCCCGGCTCTTACAGCGTACGCTGCACTTCGATGCGCTCGAAGCACTCGATCTGGTCGCCGGCCTTGACGTCGTTGTAGGCCTTCACGCCGATACCGCACTCGGTGCCGTTGCGCACTTCGTCGACGTTCTCCTTGAAGCGACGCAGCGATTCCAGCTCGCCCTCGAACACCACGGTGTTGTCGCGCAGCACGCGGATCGGCTTGTTGCGCTTGACCACGCCCTCCACGACCATGCAGCCGGCGACGGCGCCGAACTTGGAGCTGCGGAACACGTCGCGCACCTGGGCGATACCGATGATCTCTTCGCGGATCTCCACGCCCAGCAGGCCGGACGCCACCTGCTTCACCTGGTCGATCACGTCGTAGATGATCGAGAAGTACCGCAGGTCGATGCCGTTGGTCTCGATGATGCGCCGCGCCGAGGCGTCGGCACGCACGTTGAAGCCGATCACCGTGGCCTTGGAGGCCAGCGCCGAATTCGCATCGGACTCGGTGATGCCGCCCACGCCGGAGTGGATCACGTTGATGCGGATCTGCTCGTTGGACAGCGCGGTCAGCGACTGCTTCAGCGCTTCCACCGAACCCTGCACGTCGGCCTTGATCACCAGGTTCAGCGACAGCTGGCCTTCGCCCTTGCCGAGCTGCGACATGATGTCTTCCATGCGGCTGCCCGCCGAGGACACCAGGCGCGACTCGCGGCGCTTGGTCTCGCGCTGCTGCGCCACGTCCTTGGCCAGGCGCTCGTCGTCGACGACCACGAAGTCGTCGCCGGCATCCGGCACGCCGGACAGGCCCAGCACCTGCACCGGGATCGACGGACCCGCCGAATCGGGCTGCTTGCCGGTCTCGTCGAACAGCGCACGCACGCGGCCGTACTGGATGCCGCACACCAGGTAGTCGCCCTTCTTCAGCGCGCCCTGCTGCACCAGCACCGTCGCCACCGGGCCGCGGCCCTTGTCCAGCGAGGACTCGATCACCACGCCGCTGGCGCGGCCTTCGGCCACCGCCCGCAGTTCCAGCACTTCGGCCTGCAGCGAGATCGCGTCCAGCAGCACGTCGATGCCCTGGCCGGTCTTGGCCGAGAGTTCGACGAACTGGGTGTCGCCACCGAATTCTTCGGCGACCACGTCCTGCGCCAGCAGCTCGTTCTTGACCCGCAGCGGATCGGCACCGGACTTGTCGATCTTGTTGACCGCCACGATCAGCGGCACGCCGGCCGCCTTCGCATGCTTGACCGCCTCGACCGTCTGCGGCATCACGCCGTCGTCGGCCGCGACCACCAGCACCACGATGTCGGTGAGCTTGGCGCCGCGCGCGCGCATCGAGGTGAACGCGGCATGGCCCGGGGTATCCAGGAAGCTGATGACGCCACGGTCGGTCTCGACGTGGTAGGCACCGATGTGCTGGGTGATGCCGCCGGCTTCGCCGGAGGCCACCTTGGTGCGGCGGATGTAGTCCAGCAGCGAGGTCTTGCCGTGGTCGACGTGGCCCATGATGGTGACCACCGGCGGCCGCGGCAGCTTCTCGCCCTGCGCGTCCTCGGTGTGCGCCAGCAGCGCGTCCTCGGCGTCGGCACTGCCCGCACGCACCGGCTTGTGGCCGAGTTCTTCGGTGACCAGCGCCGCGGTGTCGTGGTCGATGGTCTGGGTGATGGTGGCCATCACGCCCATCTTGAACAGCGCCTTCACCACGTCGCCGCCCTTCAGCGCGAGCTTCTGCGCCAGGTCGGCCACGGTGATGGTGTCGCCGATCGCCACTTCGCGCACCACCGGCGCGGTCGGACGCTCGAAGCCGTGCGCGCCGCC
>NZ_AQOJ01000013.1:0-7383 GCF_000364685.1 Xanthomonas sp. SHU 166 | reverse complement strand
GCGCCTGGACGCGCTCGGCGACCACGCCGCCGCGCAACGCGCCCGCCGCGCCGCGGCGCAGGCCACCGACGGTTCCGCTGTCGCGCGCGCACAGACCACGCCATGAACGACGCCGCCACGACCGCCGCCGAACGCTACCGCCTGCTGCTGCAGCGGCTGGAAGCCAACGAACGCGAATTCCGCCGCCTCGGCCGCGCCGTGGTCAAGGTGCAGGAGGACGAACGCCGGCGCCTGGCGCGCGAACTGCACGACGGCGTCGGCCAGAACCTCACCGTGCTCAAGCACCGGTTGGCGCAACTGGGCGCGGCGCTCGGCGCGGCCGACGCCGCGTTGCGCGCGCCGCTCGAGGACGCCATCCAGCTGTGCACGCAGGCGCTGGAAGACACCCGGCAGATGTCGCGCTTGCTGCGCCCGCCGATCCTCGACGACCTGGGACTGGAAGCCGCGCTGGGCTGGCTCGGCCGCAGCCAGTCCGCCGCCGGCGCCACCCCGGTCAGCGTCGAGATCGGCCCGCTGCCGACGCTGGACGAAGCGCTGCAGACCCTGCTGTTCCGCAGCGCGCAGGAAGCGCTGACCAATGCGCTGAAGCACGCGGCTGCGCAGTCGGTGCTGTTGCGGCTGGTGGCCCGCGACGGCTGGGCGCATCTGCAGGTGCTCGACGACGGCCGCGGCTGCGACCCGCAGCAGGCGCTGGTGGCCGGCGGCAGCGGCCTGAGCGGCCTGCGCGAACGCCTGCGCCTGAGCGGCGGCAGCCTGCGCCTGCAATCGTCGCCGGGCGAGGGCTGCTGCGTGCAGATCCGGGTCCCGCTGGAGGCCGATTGAACGTGATCGCCCTGCCCCGCCCCGACACCCGCGCGGCGCTGCACACGCCGCGACACCCCCCCTGTCGGCGCGCTTGGAGCGCACCGGCATGAGCGCGCCGATCCGGGTCCTCATCGCCGACGACCACACCCTGGTGCGCGAAAGCCTGGTCGCCGTGCTCGACGCGATCGACGGCATCCAGGTGGTGGCGCAGGCCGCCGACGGCATCGAGGCGCTGGCCAAGGCCGAGGCGACCAGCCCGGATGTGGCGATCGTGGACATCTCGATGCCGCGGCTCAACGGCATCGACGTGGTCCGGCGGCTGTGCGAGACCGTGCCGCTGGCGCGGATCCTGGTGCTGACCATGCACGAGGAACACGAATACGTGCTGCACGCGGTGCGCGCCGGCGCCTCCGGCTATCTGCTCAAGGACAGCGCCAGCGCCGACCTGATCGCCGCGGTACGCAACCTGCACGCCGGCCGCGGCCACTTCTCGCCGCAGGCCGCGCAGGCACTGGTGGCGCAGATGCAGCAGCCGCAGGCGCTGCCGCCCGATCCCTACCGCAGCCTGACCGCGCGCGAACGCGAGGTGTTCCACCTGATCGTGGAGGGCCGCACCACCAAGGAGATCGCGCGGGTCCTGCAGATCAGCGTCAAGACCGCCGAGAACCACCGCTTCCGCGTGCTCAACAAGCTGGGCATGCGCAATACCGCCGAACTGGTGCGCTACGCGGTCCGCCACGGCCTGCTCGACTGAACAGCGCCGCGCAGCGGCGGGTTCGGCGCGGCTGCGCATACTCCATACGCCATAGTATCCTGGACGCCTCGGCCGCGCCGCGGCCCTCGTCACGAGCGATCGCATGAGCACCTATCAAGCCCCGTTGACCGATCTCCGCTTCGCGCTGCACGACGTGCTGCAGGTGGAGGCATTGTTCGCCCGCCTCGGCCACGCCGACGCCAATGCCGAACTGATCGATGCGGTGCTGGAGGAAGCGGCGCGCTTCACCGGCACCGTGCTGGCGCCGCTGAACCGGGTCGGCGACGAGCACGGCTGCACCCTCGACAAGGCCACCGGCGCAGTGACCACCGCGCCCGGCTTCCGCGAGGCCTACCGGCAGTTCGCCGAGGGCGGCTGGACCGGGCTGACCGCCGCCGCCGAGTTCGGCGGCCAGGGCCTGCCGCACACCCTCGGCGTGCCGCTCAACGAAATGGTCAACGCCGCCAACCTGGCCTGGGGCAACTTCCCGCTGCTGTCGCACGGCGCGGTCGAGGCGCTCAAGCAGCACGGCGAGGCCTGGCAGCAGGAGGTGTTCCTGAAGCCGCTGGTGGATGGCCGCTGGACCGGCACCATGTGCCTGACCGAGCCGCACTGCGGCACCGACCTGGGCCTGCTCAAGACCCGCGCCGAACCCAACGCCGACGGCAGTTGGTCGGTCAGCGGCACCAAGATCTTCATCACCGCCGGCGAGCACGACTTCACCGACAACATCGTGCACCTGGTGCTGGCGCGGCTGCCGGACGCGCCGGCTGGCGCCAAGGGCATCTCCCTGCTGGTGGTGCCGAAGTTCAAGGTCGCCCGCGACGGCAGCGTCGGCGAGCGCAACGCGCTGCGCTGCGGCTCGCTGGAGCACAAGATGGGCATCCACGGCTCGGCCACCTGCGTGATGAACTTCGACGGCGCCGAGGGCTACCTGGTCGGGCAGCCGCACAAGGGCCTGCAGGCCATGTTCACCATGATGAACACCGCGCGCCTCGGCGTCGGCCTGCAGGGCATCGGCCTGTCCGAACGCGCCTACCAGAACGCGCTGCATTACGCCCGCGAGCGCCTGCAGTCGCGTTCGCTGAGCGGCGCCAAGCTGCCGGAGAAGCCGGCCGACCCGATCCTGGTGCACCCGGACGTGCGCCGCATGCTGCTGACGGTGAAGGCGCTGACCGAAGGCAGCCGCCTGCTGGCGCTGCATGCCGCCACCCTGATCGACATCGCGCACAGCGCCCAGGACCCGGCCGAGCGCGAGCAGGCCGACGTGCTGGTCAGCTTCCTCACCCCGATCTCCAAGGCCTGCCAGACCGAGTGGGCGGTGGAAAACACCTACCACGCGCTGCAGTGCTTCGGCGGCCACGGCTACATCCACGAACACGGCATGGAGCAGCTGGCACGCGACGCCCGCATCACCACCCTGTACGAAGGCACCACCGGCATCCAGGCACTGGACCTGATCGGGCGCAAGACCGCGTCCAGCCAGGGCGCCGGGCTGAAGCTGTTCCTGGCGCAGATCGAGGCCTTCCTGGCCGAGCACGCCGACAACCCGGCGGTGGCCGAATTCGTCGCCCCGCTGCGCGAGAAGGCCGCCGAGTGGGCGGCGCTGACCAAGCGCATCCTGCAGCGCGCCGCCGGCAATCCCGAGGAACTGGGCGCGGCCAGCTACGACTACGTGTTCTATTCCGGTTACGTGGTGCTGGCCTACTGGTGGGCGCGCAGCGTCGCCGCGGCCGAGGCCTCGGCGCATGGCGAGGCGTTCAAGCAGTCCAAGCGCGAGACCGCGCGCTTCTACTACGCCCGCCTGCTGCCGCGCACGCTGACCCACGCCGCGGCCATCGACAGCGGCGCCGCGCCGCTGATGACACTGGCCGACGCGCAGTTCTGAGTCGCGCATCCAGGCACGAACGCAGCCCCGGCATGCACGCCGTGCCGGGGTTGCACCGCCCGCCGCGACCGATACACAAACCGTCACCAATCGGGTATAAGCTGTCTTCCCGATGGAGACAGACACAACAACGCTTGGTCTGATCGATACCGGGGCCTGCGGCGCCTCGGCCGCGGTCCCGTCGCCTGCGGCGTCCCCTTCCCACCTGCCTTCGGTCCGGCTGCTGTCGCTGGACGCGCATGGCCGCGTGCTGGACTGGATCAACTGGCAGGACGCGGCCTGCCTGTACGCACGCGGCGCGGTAGCCTGGACCCTGGGCGAGCCGTGCCTGCATATCCACGGTGGCATCTGTCGCGCCAGCGGCGAGCGCAGCGTGCTGGAGCTGCACCCGATCATCGCCGCGCGCGGCCACGCGCATGCGCGTGCGCTCGACCCCACCCCGACCCTGACCAATACCGCGCTGTTCGCCCGCGACGCGCAACTGTGCCTGTACTGCGGCCAGCAGTTCAGCCGCCCGCAACTGACCCGCGATCATGTGCTGCCGGTGTCCAAGGGCGGCCGCGACATCTGGGAGAACGTGGTCACCGCGTGCTTCCACTGCAATTCGCGCAAGGGCAATCGCACCCCGCAGCAGGCGTCGATGCCGCTGCTGGCAGTGCCGTACCGGCCGAGCTGGATCGAGCATCTGATCCTGTCCAACCGCAACATCCTGGCCGACCAGATGTCGTTCCTGAAGGCGCAGTTGCCGAAGCGCTCGAAGCTCTCGTTGTAGCCGCGCGGCCTCACGCCGCCGTCACGTCCGCTGCGACGGATTGCCGCACCCCGGCCGAAACCGTCCATCCACGCGCCCGCGGATGAACGGGTTGATTGCGCGTGCCCGGAATGGAGAGGAAAATGACAGGTCCGCTGAACCTCCATTCCGATGATCGACCCCACCCGCTATCCGCGCCTCTCGCGCATCCAGGTCCCCGCCGAACTGCGTCGCTTCGATGAATCGGAGCTGCCGGCCATCGCCGAGGAACTGCGCGCCTTTCTGATCGAGTGCGTCGGCAAGAGCGGCGGCCACTTCGGCGCCGGGCTGGGCGTGATCGAACTCACCGTCGCCCTGCACTACCTCTACGACACGCCGGTCGACCAACTGGTGTGGGACGTCGGCCACCAGACCTATCCGCACAAGATCCTCACCGGGCGCCGCGACCGCATCCACACGGTCAAGCAGGCCGACGGCGTGGCGCCGTTCCCCAAGCGCGAGGAAAGCGAGTACGACACCTTCGGCGTCGGCCATTCTTCCACCTCGATCTCGGCCGCGCTGGGCATGGCGGTGGCGCTGCAGCGCATGGGCGACGAGCGCAAGGTGGTGGCGGTGATCGGCGACGGCGCGATGACCGCGGGCATGGCCTACGAGGCGCTGAACCACGCCGGCGGCATGGACCCGGAACCGAACCTGCTGGTGATCCTCAACGACAACCGCATGTCGATCTCCGAGGCGGTCGGCGGGGTCACCAAGATGCTGGGCCGGATGAGCGGCAGCAAGACCCTCAACGCCATCCGCGAGGGCGGCAAGAAGATCCTCGGCGACAAGAAGAGCAACCCCACCGCGCGCTTCGTGCGACGCTGGGAAGAACACTGGAAGGGCATGTTCGTGCCGTCCACGCTGTTCGAGGAAATGGGCTTCCACTACACCGGCCCGATCGACGGCCACGACCTGCCGGCGCTGCTCGGCGCGCTGAAGACGCTCAAGACCCTGAAGGGTCCGCAGCTGCTGCACGTCATCACCACCAAGGGCAAGGGCTACGAACTGGCCGAGGGCGACCAGATCGGCTACCACGCCGTGGGCCCGTTCGATCCGAGCAAGGGCCTGGTGGCCAAGCCGGGCGCCAAGGCGCCGACCTACACCGACGTGTTCGGCGACTGGATCTGCGACATGGCCGCGGCCGAGCCGGCGCTGCTGGCGATCACCCCGGCGATGCGCGAGGGCTCCGGCCTGGTGCGCTTCAGCAAGGAATACCCGCAGCGCTACTTCGACGTGGCCATCGCCGAGCAGCACGCGGTGACCCTGGCCGCGGGCATGGCCGTGCACGGCGCCAAGCCCGTGGTGGCGATCTATTCCACCTTCCTGCAGCGCGGCTACGACCAGTTGGTGCACGACGTGGCGGTGCAGCAGCTCGACGTGCTGTTCGCGATCGACCGCGGCGGCGTGGTCGGCCCGGACGGTGCCACCCACGCCGGCAACCTGGACCTGAGTTTCCTGCGCTGCGTGCCGCACCTGGTGGTGATGGCGCCGGCCGACGAAGCCGAGTGCCGGCAACTGCTCAGCACCGGCCTGCGCCATGCCGGCCCGGCCGCGGTGCGCTACCCGCGCGGCACCGGCCCCGGGGTCGCCCCCGGGACCACGCTGGAACCCCTGCCGATCGGCAAGGCGCAAGTGAGCGCGCAGGGCCACACGGTGGCGCTGCTGGCGTTCGGCGCGACCCTGGCGGCGGCCGAACAGGTCGGCCGCGAGCTCGGCCTGAGCGTGGTCAACATGCGCTTCGTCAAGCCGCTGGACCGCGCCCTGCTGCTGGAGCTGGCGCAGAGCCACGAAGGCTTCGTGACCATCGAGGACAACGTGGTGGCCGGCGGTGCCGGTTCCGGCGTGGCCGAGCTGCTCAACGCCGAAGGCGTGCTGCGCCCGGTGCTGCACCTGGGCCTGCCCGACGCGTTCCAGCACCACGCCAGCCGCGAGCAATTGCTGGCCGAAGCCGGCATCGACGCCGCTGGCATCCGTGCCGCGGTGTTGAAGCGCTGGCCGCAGCTGGGCACCAGCGCCAGCGCACCGCGCACCGCGGCGGGCTGACCCGTCGCGATTGCGAGCAGAGCAACGGCACGGCAGTTGGCGCATGCCGTGCCTGCTTGCGGCATTGCGCACGGTTCTCGATGTGCCTCATGCCGCTTTCGATTGCGCCGGCGTCTCCAGCGCGTGACCTAAGGCGCGATCACCTCGGCGCCGCTGGCGCGTAGCCGATCCAGCGGCCCGCCCGGCTCCTGCAGGGTCTGCATCGGCAACGCCGCGAAACTGGAGCGGTTCTGCGCCAGCGCCCGCTCGGCCGCCTGCAACCAGGCCGCCTGCGCACGCTGGCGCACATCGCCCAGGCCCAGCTTGCGCGCGATCGCCGCTTCGCCGACCGCGTCCAGGCAGACCCGGTACTGATCGTTGGCGGGCAGCGCGGCCAGCGTGTCCAGATCGCCTTCGGACCAGGCATTGGCGCGCTGGCGCATCGTCTCCAGGTCGCGATCGATGACCTGCAGGGTGCGCGCGAAACAGGCACTGTCGTTGAGCGAGGTCGCCCGGAACTCCTGCAGCGCGCGCTTGGCATCGGGCACCTTGACCTCCACCACCACCGGGACGATCGGCACCTTGGCGCGCTTGGCGGCACCCTCGATCACCGGCTGCACGACGCTGCCCAGGCTCAGGCCGGAGGTGCGCATCGCCGCTTCGTACAGCTCCTGCGCCGCGAACACCGGCCGCCAGCGTTCCACACTGCCGTCGCGGCCCAGGTAGCGCGCCTTCAGCGGCAGCCAACGCGCATACAGCTCCGGCGGCAGCACCTGCTGCAGGGTGCGGTCGTCGGGATTGCGCCGCGCCTTGAGCAAGGACGGCAGCAGCATCAGGCTGCGGAACATGCCCAGGCCCGAATCCAGGGTGAGGGTCGGCGCCGCGATCACCTGTTGCGATTGGGCGATCACCCGCTCCACTTCGCCCGATTCCCACTGCATGCGCTTGGGCAGCGGCGACACCGTGCCGAGGATCCACAGCACGTGATCGCCGCGGCGGACCTGCCACAGCCCCGGGCCGGGCTGGCGCCCGCTCACCAGCACCGCCTCCAGGTCGACCACCGGCGGATGGGCTGGTGCGGCCGGCGTCGCGGTCTGCGCCTGCACGGCGGGCACGCCCGCC
>NZ_AQOJ01000012.1:0-1251 GCF_000364685.1 Xanthomonas sp. SHU 166 | reverse complement strand
CGTATCAGTACACGGGGCGGGAGCGGGATGCGAGCGGACTCTACTATTATCGAGCACGGTATTACGCCCCCAGTTTAGGGCGGTTCCTGAGTGAGGACCCGATTGGATTGGCTGGCGGAGTAAATCCATATGCTTATGTGCGTGGTAGCCCGGTGGTCCTCACTGATCCATTAGGATTGGTTGATGTAAATTATGTCCCGCTTGGGGAGCATATAGATAATTATGGTGGCATGCAGTTGATTCGTTCACGATATTCTTGTCGTGCGGGAGCGGAGTTAAATGGAAATCCTGCTCCTGTAAAAAAAATTGCAGATGTTTTGTATATTCCGGTACAGGCTACTGATCTATATGTATGGACTGCTAATAATGCAATTGCTCCATATCAGGGGAGGTATGGAAAAACGCCTGAAGGAAAAAGAGATAAGGCCAATCCTGGAAAATGAATTTATTTTTATCCAGGGAGTAAATGATGGGCGCTATTAGGCGATTATTTATTTTTTTATTATGATTTATAGCGGAGGATTGCAATGTCAAGAAAAATTACTGCCACCACCGCTTCCGCAACCTTCCGTTCTGGATGAGAATGCACGTTCTCTAGATAGCGGAATGGTTTTGGATGCTGTGCAGATTAATCGATTTATGATTCGGGCGGGAAATGGAGATGAGGCTGCAGCCTATAGACTGTATTCCCATTTTTCTTCTATAGATGATAAAGGTAGGGCAAAGTATTGGTTGCTGTTTGCGGCGGTTAGAGGATTTCCTGTTGCGCAATATAATATGTGGTTTGGTCTTAAGGACAAGACGGACTGCGAATCCAAGATAGCGGCATTAGCGTGGTTGAAAAGTGCTGCTATTAATGGAAATTTACAAGCATCAAGGAAGTTAAAAGACTTTTCTATGGTTGAAGATGAATGTTTATAAGCTGCGTGCAAGCAGTTGTTTGGATCAAGCAAGGAACGGCAAGCCTGCCGGCTTCGGCTGCTTGTTAGCGGCATGTACAGCGTGCCCACGACCGCTTGCGCGGCCTGCTGCAGGGGAGTGAGACCGTGGCGTTCGATTACGACGCCGCCGATCGCCTCACCGAGACCACGCTGCCCAACGGCGTCAAGACCGGGTACGCCTACAACACCGCCAACCAGACCACCGGCATCGCCTGGCTCAAGCCGGACGGCACGGCCCTGGGCGAGATCGGCTATGGCTATGACCAACTGGGCCGGCTGGTGGCGCAGACCGGCAGCTTCGCCCCGCAGG
>NZ_AQOJ01000011.1:0-598 GCF_000364685.1 Xanthomonas sp. SHU 166 | reverse complement strand
GCTGGATTTGATTGCGGCGTGCGATGCGGTGCGGGTTGCGCTTGGGCTTGACGCATAGGTGAGTGCCGCCGCATTGAAACAACCATTCCTGCAAGGAGCATCGCAATGGCGAAATCCAACAAGCGGAGTATCCGGCCCATGTCAGCGATGAAACGTGCGTCCTTTCCTGCGCTTCAGGTCGATCCGGCGCTATGCGAGGAGGCAGAAGGTACATCACATCTCGTCGCACGTGGGTTGGCATCCCGCGCCAAGGCCCGTCGCTCGGGTCGCTATGTCGAGGCAAACGACGTGTTGGCGGCGCTGCAGTCCCGGTTGGACACGGCATGCAAGCCGGGAGCCTAGCGGTAAGCCCCCAGCGTGAAGGCGGCTATCATTGAGCATGCGTCCCGCACCAAAGACACCGGAGACATGGAGAGACGATGGCCAACATCACCAAGCGCCGCAAAGGCGAGCTGATCCGCATGCTGTTCCAGATCCTCAAGGCGCAGCCGGAGGGAATGCGGGCCAGCGACGCGCTGGAGGTGCTGGCCAAGCAGGTCACGATGACCGAGTACGAGGCCGGGGACTACCAGACCGGCGGCCGCCGTTTCGAGAAGAT
>NZ_AQOJ01000010.1:0-13219 GCF_000364685.1 Xanthomonas sp. SHU 166 | reverse complement strand
CCGCACGGTCCGGCACGGCCTTGAAGATGCCGCTGAACTTCTTCGAATCGACCTCGACCCACGACGGGTTCAGGTCGTGCGTTTCGGCAACGGTCAGCGCTTCCTGCACGCGAAGCTGCTTCTGCGCCTTTTCCGACAGGGCGATCGCGTCGCCGGCCTTGACCTGGTACGAGGCCAGGTTCACCGACTTGCCGTTCACCAGCACGCCACGGTGCGACACCAGCTGGCGCGCGGCCGGACGGGTGACGGCGAAGCCCATGCGGTAGACGACGTTGTCCAGGCGGGTTTCCAGCAGCTGCAGCAGGTTCTCGCCGGTGTTGCCCTTCTTGGTCGAGGCCTTCTTGTAGTAGTTGCGGAACTGACGCTCCAGCAGACCGTAGATACGCTTGACCTTCTGCTTCTCGCGCAGCTGGGTGGCGTAGTCGGACAGCTTGCCCTTGCGGGCGGTCGCGCCGTGCTGGCCGGGCTTCTGCTCCAGCTTGCACTTGGAGTCCAGCGCACGCGCCGGGCTCTTGAGGGAAAGATCGGCGCCTTCGCGGCGCGCGAGCTTACAGGTAGGACCGATATAACGAGCCATTTCTTATCGCTCCTTTAGACGCGACGCTTCTTCGGCGGACGGCACCCGTTGTGCGGGATCGGCGTCACGTCGATGATGTTGGTGATCTTGTATCCGACGTTGTTCAACGAACGGACGGCGGACTCGCGACCCGGACCCGGGCCCTTGATGCGCACTTCCAGCGACTTCACGCCGTAGTCGAGCGCAGCGCGCCCGGCCTTCTCGGCGGCCACCTGCGCCGCGAACGGCGTGGACTTGCGCGAACCGCGGAAACCAGCGCCACCGGAGGTCGCCCAGGACAACGCATTGCCCTGACGGTCGGTGATGGTCACGATGGTGTTGTTGAACGAAGCGTGGACGTGGGCGACGCCGTCGGTGACGACGCGCTTGATCTTCTTCTTGGTCTTTGCTGCTGCGGGCTTAGCCATGTCGGTCCCTTACTTCTTGATCGCCTTGCGCGGACCCTTGCGGGTGCGGGCGTTGGTACGGGTGCGCTGACCGCGCAGGGGCAGGCCACGACGGTGACGCAGGCCGCGGTAGCAGCCCAGGTCCATCAGTCGCTTGATGGCGATGCCGATTTCGCGACGCAGGTCGCCTTCGACGATGTACTTGCCGACTTCGAGACGCAGGCGCTCGATTTCCGGCTCGGACAGGTCGCGGATCTTGGTGGTCGAGGTCACGCCTGCGGCTTCGCAGACCTTCTTCGAACGGGTACGGCCGATGCCGTAGATGCTTTGCAACCCGACCCAGACGTGCTTCTGGGCTGGCAGGTTGACGCCTGCAATACGCGCCATGACGCGGTTCTCCAACTGAGTGATGGCCCGACGGCGCACCACGGCGCCATCCGGCAGGATGGATCAAAAAGTGAACTTGTAAGTCTAGCAAGGTCTCGGGTTACATGGAAGCCCGCGGAACCGCAAGGTTCCGCAAGCCCGGCATGGGGAGTGTGCCCATGCTCCGGCGCCGGACGTCGTTGGCGAGGCGATGTGTCCACCTTGCCGCCCGCGCTACTCCAGCGCAGGACCACCACGTCTCACCCGCGCACGAGACCGCTGCACGGGCCGCCCTTCAAGTCGGAAGACTGCGCCCGGGTGCCGGGGGCGTCTTCGCGGAAGGATTCAAACAGTATAGCAATCAACCGCGGGCAAAACCGCCGCCGCGCGAGCCACCCTTGAGGTTGGCCTTCTTCAACAGGCTTTCGTACTGGTGCGACATCAGGTGCGCCTGGATCTGCGCGATGAAGTCCATCACCACCACGACCGCGATCAGCAGCGAGGTGCCGCCGAAGTGGAACGAGGTGCCGAGCTGGGCACGCATCACTTCCGGCAGCAGGCACACGATCACCAGGTACACCGAGCCGGCCGCGGTCAGGCGGGTCAGCACGCCGTCGACATAGTCGGCGGTGGCCTTGCCCGGGCGGATGCCCGGAATCAGCGCGCCGGACTTCTTCAGGTTGTCCGCAGTTTCCTGCGAGTTGAACACCAGCGCGGTGTAGAAGAACGCGAAGCCGATGATCAGCGCGGCGAACACGATCATGTGCACCGGCTCGCCCGGGCCCAGCGCGTTGGCGATGCGCTGCAGCCACATACCGAACGTGCTGTTGGAAGCGGCCTGGCCCGACCACATCGACAGCGTCGCCGGGAAGGCGAGGATGCTCGAGGCGAAGATCGGCGGAATCACGCCGGCCATGTTGAGCTTCAGCGGCAGGAACGAGGTCTGGTTCATGTACGCGTTGCGACCGCCCTGGCGGCGCGCGTAGTTCACCGTGATCCGACGCTGCCCGCGCTCGACGAACACCACGAACAGGGTGAAGGCGAGGATGGTCAGGACGATCAGCAACAGCGAGATGAAGCTCATGTTGCCGTCGCGGTAGGCTTCCACGGTCTGGATCGCCGCCGCCGGCAGGCCGGCGACGATGCCGGCGAAGATGATCAGCGAGACGCCGTTGCCGATGCCGCGCTCGGTCACCTGCTCGCCGACCCACATCAGGAAGATGGTGCCGGCGGTCAACGCGATCACCGCGGTGAGCACGAAGCCCATGCCGGGGGCGTAGACGACCGGCGCGCCGCCCGGTGCAGTCTGGTTCTGCAGCGCAAGGGCGATACTGCCGCCCTGCACCACCGCCAGCAGCACCGCGCCGATGCGCGAATACTGGGTGATCTTGCGCCGGCCCGACTCGCCTTCCTTCTGCATCGCCTTCAGCGACGGAAAGATGTGCGTGGCCAGCTGGATCACGATCGACGCCGAGATGTACGGCATCACGTTCAGCGCGAAGATGCTGAAACGGTGCAGGGCGCCGCCCGAGAACATGTTGAACATGTCCACGATGCCGCCGCCCTGCGCCTGCATCAGCGCAAGCATGGCTTCGGGATTGACGCCCGGCACCGGCACGTAGCAGCCGATGCGATAGACGATCAATGCGCCGAGAACGAACAACAGGCGCTGGCGAAGTTCCGTGAACTTGCCGAGCCCGCCGCCGAGGTTACCCATGCCAGCCTGCGCCATCTGCGTGTTACTCCTGCACGCTGCCGCCGGCAGCTTCGATTGCCGCCTTGGCACCGGCGGTCGCCGCAACGCCCTTCAGCACGAACTTCTTGGTCAGTTCGCCCTTCAGGACCACCTTGGCCTTCTTCGCGGTGCTCGGGACCAGCTTCGCGGCGCGCAGCGCAGCGAAATCGATCTCGCCGGCCGGCAGGTTGTCGAGCTGGTAGGACAGCACTTCGGCGGTGTCCTTGGCCATCTTCGAACGGAAGCCGATCTTCGGCAGACGGCGCTGCATGGGGGTCTGGCCGCCTTCGAAGCCAGCCTTGATCTTGCCGCCGCCCTTGCGCGCGAACGAACCCTTGTGGCCGCGGCCGGCGGTCTTGCCCAGGCCGGAACCGATGCCGCGACCGACGCGGGTGCGCTCGGTACGCGCGCCCGGTGCGGGCTTCAGATCATTCAGATGCAAAGTCATGGTCGATTACTCCTCAACCTGGACGAGGTACTGAACCTTGTTGATCAGGCCGCGCACTTGCGGGCTGTCCTTCAGTTCGCGCACATCGTTGAGCTTGTTCAGGCCCAGGGCACGCACCGACAGGCGGTGACGCGACTGGGTACCACGCAGGCCGCGCACCAGGCGCACCTTGACGGTCTTGGTGGATTCATTAGCCATGGGTCAGATCCTCCACCTTCTTGCCGCGCTTGGCCGCGATGCGGGCCGGCGACTGCATGTCTTCCAGGCCGCGCAGGGTGGCGCGCACCAGGTTGATCGGGTTGCGCGAACCGACGGCCTTGGCCAGCACGTTCTTCACGCCCACCGCTTCCAGCACGGCGCGCATCGCACCGCCGGCGATCACGCCGGTACCTTCCGAGGCCGGCATCATGAACACGCGCGCCGCGCCGTGGCCGGACTTCACCGGGTGCCACAGGGTGCCGTTGTTCAGATCGATGTTGAGCATGCCCTTGCGCGCATACTCCATCGACTTCTGGATCGCGACCGGCACTTCGCGGGCCTTGCCGTAACCGAAGCCGATCTTGCCGTTGCCGTCGCCGACCACGGTCAGCGCGGTGAAGGTGAACTGGCGACCGCCCTTGACCGTCTTGCTGACGCGGTTGACCGCGACCAGCTTCTCGATCATGCCGTCGTCGACTTTCTCTTCGCGGTTGCGGTCGCGATCACGACCCCGCGGTGCACGCTGTTCTTCAGCCATTGTGATGCCCTTGATAGAGGAAAAGATTTACGGCTTCGTTGCCGCTTGTGGTTGTGGTCTGGAGCCGTGTTCCCCGGACGCGCGCAGAAGGCGCGCCAAGGTCCGATGCAGCCCGCATCGGCGGGACGGGCGCGGCATCGCCGCACCCGCAAGGATCAGAACTGCAGGCCGCCTTCGCGCGCGGCGTCGGCCAGCGCCTTGATGCGGCCGTGGTAGCGGTAGCCCGAGCGGTCGAACGCGACCTTCTCGACGCCCGCGGCCTTGGCGCGCTCGGCGATCAGCTTGCCCACCTTGGCGGCGGCGTCGCTGTTCTTGCCGTTCTTCAGGCCGTCCTTGACGTCGGCCTGCAGGGTGTTCGCCGCGGCGAGCACCTTGGAGCCGTCGGCGGTGAAGACCTGGGCGTACAGGTGCTGGCCGGTGCGCAGCACCGACAGGCGGGCGACGCCGAGCTCGCGGATGTGGGCGCGGGTCGACTTGGCGCGACGCAGGCGGGCGATGTTCTTGTTGATGCTCATGGTATGTGTCCTAGGAAAGCTGAAGGGGAACAGGCTTTTGCAGTGGAGAGTCCGGCCATGGATGGCCGGGCTCCTCGCAGAAGGACCTGCCTTAGGCCTTCTTGGCTTCCTTGCGAATGATGGCTTCACCGGCGTACTTCACACCCTTGCCCTTGTAGGGCTCCGGCGGACGGAAACCGCGGATCTTGGCGGCGACTTCGCCGACGCGCTGCTTGTCGGCGCCCTGCACCAGGATCTCTGTCTGGGTCGGAGCGGCCAGGGTGATGCCTTCCGGCGCGCTGAACACGATCGGGTGCGAGAAACCGAGCGCCAGGCTCAGGTCCTTGCCCTGCATCGTGGCACGGTAGCCGACGCCCACCAGCTCGAGCTTGCGCTCGAAGCCCGCGGACACGCCCTGCACCATGTTCGCCAGGATGGCGCGAACGGTGCCGGTGATGGCGATGTGCGACGGATCGTTCGCCGACAGCGTGGCGACACCGTTTTCCTGCTTGATTTCGACGCCGGCCGGCTTCGGCAGCGACAGGGTGCCCTTCGGGCCCTTGACGCTGACCTGATCGGCCTGGACGGTGAGTTCGACGCCCTTCGGGAGGGAGATCGGCTTCTTGGCTACGCGGGACATGTGAGTGCTCCTTCCCTTAGGCCACGAAGCACAGGACTTCGCCACCGACGCCGGCCTGACGGGCCTGCGCATCGGTCATGATGCCCTTGGACGTGGAAATGATGGCAACGCCCAGACCGCCGAGAACCTTCGGCAGCTCGGTCTTGCCGCGATACTGGCGCAGACCCGAACGCGAAACGCGCTTGAGCGTATCGATGACCGGACGGCCCTCGAAATACTTCAGCACGATTTCCAGTTCGGACTTGTTGTTCTCGATCGCGTTGACGCGCAGATCGCTGATATAGCCTTCGGCCTTCAGCACTTCGGCGATCGCAACCTTGATCTTGGAGGACGGCATCTTCACCGTCGGCTTGCCAACCGCGGCCGCATTCTTGATGCGGACCAGCAGGTCGGCGATGGGATCAGTCATGCTCATGGTGTCTACCTTTGAGTGCACCGATATCCGCTTTCGCGAAAATCTTGTGTGGTGGAGCGGTGGAATGACGCAGGGGGTGAAGCGCGCAACCGCCGGAAGAACCCGCGGCGGCTGCCATACCCGTCCCTGCCGCGAGGCAAGGAGCGGGAGTATACGACAAAAAGTCCGACTTGCGTCGGACTCGTTGTCTGAACGACACGCGGGCGGCTAGACCACCCTGCCCGGCCCCGCGAACGGGACCGGTGCCGCTGGAATTACCAGCTGGCCTTGCGCAGGCCCGGAACGTCGCCGTTCATGGTCGCCTTGCGCAGCATGTTGCGGCCCAGGCCGAACTTGCCGTACACGCCACGCGGGCGGCCGGACAGTTCGCAACGGGTGCGCTGGCGGCTCGGCGACGAATCGCGCGGCAGCTTCTGCAGCTTGGTCACGGCCTCGGCCTTCTCGTCGTACGAGGCGGTGCCGGAGGCGATGATCTTCTTCAGCGCATCACGCTTGTCGGCGAACTTCTTCGCCAGCTTCTTGCGCTTGATGTCGCGGTTGACCATGGAGGTCTTTGCCATCTGTAAATCCTCGGGATTCGAGAGTGGGGATTGGAGATTTCCAGAATCCGGGATGTGACGGGCGCAACGCCCTTCCATCCCGAATCCCGAATCCCGAATCCCGTCTGTCAATCAGTTACGGAACGGGAACTTGAACGCTTCGAGCAGCGCCTTGGCTTCGGCGTCGGTCTTGGCGGTGGTGGTGATGGCGATATCCATACCGCGGATCGCGTCGACGGCGTCGAAGTCGATTTCCGGGAAGATGATCTGCTCCTTCACGCCCATGTTGAAGTTGCCGCGGCCGTCGAACGAACGACCCGAGACACCACGGAAGTCGCGCACGCGCGGCAGCGAGATGTTGATCAGGCGGTCCAGGAACTCGTACATCTTGGCGCGACGCAGCGTGGTCTTGCAGCCGATCGGCCAACCATCGCGGATCTTGAACGACGCCACCGAGATGCGCGACTTGGTCACCACCGGCTTCTGACCGGAGACCTTGGCCATGTCGGCGACGGCGTTTTCCAGGATCTTCTTGTTCGTCGCCGCCTCGCCCACGCCCATGTTCAGCGTGACCTTGACCAGCTTCGGCACTTCCATCGGATTGGTGTAACCGAACTTCTTCATCAGAGCCGGTACCACTTCTTCCTTGTAGATCTTTTCGAGACGGGAAGTCATTGTGTCATTCCTCAGGCGTCGAGCGCCTCACCGCTGGAGCGGAACACACGCAGTTTGCGTCCATCCTCCAGCACCTTGAAGCCAACGCGGTCGCCCTTGCCCGTGGCCGGGTTGAGGATCGCAACGTTGGAAATATGGATCGACGCTTCGCGCTCGACCACGCCGCCGGCGACGCCCGCCTGCGGGTTCGGCTTGGTGTGGCGCTTGACGATGTTCGCGTTGGAGACGACCACGCGGTCGCCGTCGACGCGGACGACTTCGCCCTGCTTGCCCTTGTCCTTGCCGGTGGTGACGACGACCTGGTCGCCCTTCTTGATACGGTTAGCCATGTGTATGTCCTCCGCTCACAGCACTTCGGGAGCGAGCGAGACGATCTTCATGAACTTCTCGGACCGCAGCTCGCGGGTCACAGGCCCGAAGATGCGCGTGCCGATCGGCTCCTGCTTGTTGTTGAGCAACACCGCGGCGTTGCCGTCGAAGCGGATCAACGAACCGTCCGGACGACGCACACCCTTGCGGGTACGCACGACGACGGCGTCGTAGACTTCGCCCTTCTTGACCTTGCCGCGCGGGATCGCGTCCTTGACGGTGACCTTGATGATGTCGCCAATGTGCGCGTAGCGGCGCTTGGAGCCGCCGAGCACCTTGATGCACATCACTTCCTTGGCACCGGAATTGTCGGCGACGTCGAGGTAGCTCTGCATCTGGATCATGATTCAGATCTCCCTTATTCGGCCGCGCGGGTGACGATTTCCACCACCCGCCAGTTCTTGGTCTTGGACATCGGCGCAATCTCGGTCACGCGCACGACATCGCCTTCGTTGCAGGCGTTGTCGGCATCGTGGGCGTGGAGCTTGGTCGAGCGCTTGATGTACTTGCCGTACA
Organism: Xanthomonas sp. SHU 166; assembly: GCF_000364685.1. Classification (NCBI taxonomy): domain Bacteria; kingdom Pseudomonadati; phylum Pseudomonadota; class Gammaproteobacteria; order Lysobacterales; family Lysobacteraceae; genus Xanthomonas; species Xanthomonas sp. SHU 166. The sequence goes on along the minus strand of NZ_AQOJ01000010.1, from coordinate 5,323 downwards.
GCGCATGCTTGACCTGACGCTCCACCAGCACGGTGACGGTCTTGTCCATCTTGTTGCTGACCACACGGCCTTCGACCGTGCGCAGCGTCTTGCTTTCGTTATTGTCGCTCATCGCGGCCATCCTTACTTCGTGCTGCCGAGCAGGTGCTTGACGCGAGCGATCTCGCGGCGCACCCGGCGGGTTTCGTGAGTCTTCGGCAGCTGCCCGGTGACCTGCTGCATGCGCAGGGCGAACTGCTCCTTGCGCAGATCGGTCAGGTGGGCCTTCAGATCGTCGGCCGACTTCTCGCGGAGTTGTTTGATGTCCATCAGCGTACCGTCCGGGTCACGAAGGTGGTGGTCACCGAAAGCTTGGCAGCGGCCAGGCGGAACGCCTCGCGCGCGACATCTTCGCCGACGCCTTCGATTTCATAGATCATGCGACCGGGCTGGATCTGCGCGACCCAGTACTCGACGTTACCCTTACCGGAGCCCATTCGCACTTCGATCGGCTTCTTGGTGATCGGCTTGTCCGGGAACACGCGGATCCACATCTTGCCGCCGCGCTTGACGTAGCGGCTGATCGAGCGGCGCGCCGCTTCGATCTGGCGCGCGGTCAGCTGACCGTGCGCCGTGGCCTTCAGCCCGTACTCGCCGAAGCTGACGGCGTTTCCGCTCCACGCCAGGCCGTCGTTACGACCCTTGTGCATCTTGCGGTATTTGGTTCGCTTGGGTTGCAACATTGCCGTTACCTCGCTTCACGGGCCGGACGCGACGGACGGTCGCCACGGTCGCCGCGATCGTTACGATCGTTGCGCGGGGAATCGTCCTGCTTTTCCTGGCCAACCTGGGAGAAATCGAAGATCTCGCCCTTGTAGATCCAGACCTTGATGCCGATGATGCCGTAGGTCGTCTTGGCTTCTGCGAAGCCGTAGTCGATGTCGGCACGCAGCGTGTGCAGCGGCACGCGGCCCTCGCGGTACCACTCGGAACGGGCGATTTCCGCACCGTTCAGACGGCCGGCGACGTTGACCTTGATGCCCAGGGCACCCAGGCGCATCGCGTTGCCGACCGAGCGCTTCATCGCGCGGCGGAACATGATGCGACGCTCCAGCTGCTGCGCGATCGACTCGGCGACCAGCTGCGCATCCAGCTCCGGCTTGCGCACTTCGGTGACGTTGATGTGGGCGGGGACGCCCATCATCTCGCTCACTTCCTTGCGCAGCTTCTCGATGTCCTCACCGCGCTTGCCGATCACCACGCCCGGGCGGGCGGTGTGGATCGTCACGCGCGCGGTCTTGGCCGGACGCTCGATCAGGATCTTGCTGATGCCCGCCTGCGCCAGCTTCTTGCGCAGCATTTCGCGGACCTTGAGGTCGGCTGCCAGGTAACCGGCGAACTCGGCCTTGTTGGCGTACCACTTGGAATTCCAGTCCTTGGCGATACCCAGGCGGATTCCGATCGGATGAACTTTATGACCCATCGTCTTTTCCTTTCCGCTTACTTGGCGGCGCCCACAACCACAGTGATGTGGCTGGTGCGCTTGAGGATGCGGGTACCGCGGCCTTTCGCCCGCGCCATGAAACGCTTCAGGGTCGGACCTTCATCAACCATGATGGTCTTGACCTTCAGCTCGTCGACATCCGCGCCTTGATTGTTCTCGGCATTGGCGATCGCCGACTCCACCACCTTCTTGATCAGGTGGGCAGCCTTCTTGTCCGAGAACTTCAGCAGGTTGACCGCCCGCTCGGCGGAAAGACCACGGACCTGGTCGGCGACCAGGCGGGCCTTCTGCGGGGAGATGCGCGCGGTGCGCAGGATTGCTTTCGCTTCCATCGTCATCTCTCCTTACCGGCCCGACTTCTTGTCGCCACCGTGACCCTTGAAGGTCCGGGTGACGGCAAATTCGCCGAGCTTGTGGCCGACCATGTTCTCGTTGACCAGCACCGGAACGTGGTTCTTGCCGTTATGCACGGCGATGGTGAAACCCACCATCTCCGGCAGGATCATCGAGCGACGCGACCAGGTCTTGATCGGACGCTTGCTACCGGCCGCGGCCTCCACCTTCTTGACGAGGTGGTGATCGACGAACGGGCCCTTCTTGAGTGAACGTGCCATGGTCGATTAGCCCCTACGATCGCGGACGATGAATTGTTCGGTGCGCTTGTTATGGCGCGTCTTGTAACCCTTGGTCGGGACACCCCACGGGGTGACCGGATGCGGATTACCCTGACCGGCCTTCGCCTCACCACCACCGTGCGGGTGGTCGACCGGGTTCATGGCCGCACCGCGAACGGTCGGACGCACGCCGCGCCAGCGCTTGGCGCCCGCCTTGCCCAGCTTCTCGAGGTTGTGCTCGTCGTTGCCGACTTCGCCGATGGTGGCGCGGCACTCGGACGGCACCTTGCGCATTTCACCGGAGCGCAGACGCAGGGTGGCGTAGATGCCTTCACGCGCGACCAGCTGCACCGCGGCGCCGGCGGCACGCGCGATCTGCGCGCCCTTGCCCGGCTTCAGCTCGATCCCGTGGACGGTGGTACCGACCGGGATGTTGCGCAGCGGCAGGGTGTTGCCGGTCTTGATCGGCGCATCCGAACCCGCGATCACCTGGTCGCCGGCCTTCAGGCCCTTCGGCGCGATGATGTAGCGGCGCTCGCCGTCGGCGTAGCACAGCAGGGCGATATGGGCGGTGCGGTTGGGATCGTATTCGATCCGCTCCACGCGCGCCGGGATACCTTCCTTGTTGCGCTTGAAGTCGATGACGCGGTAGTGCTGCTTGTGGCCACCGCCGACGTGGCGGGTGGTGATGCGGCCGTGGTGGTTACGACCACCGGACTTGCTCTGCTTTTCCACCAGTGCAGCGTGCGGGGCGCCCTTGTGCAGATCGGGCGTGACCACGCGCACGGCCGAACGACGGCCTGCGGAGGTGGGCTTGAATTTCATCAATGGCATGGGATGTACCTCAGGCCTTGGCCGTTACGTCGATGGACTGGCCTTCGGCCAGACGCACGTACGCCTTGCGCCAATCGCCGCGACGACCGCTGCGCGAACGGAAGGACTTGTTCTTGCCCTTGACGTTCAACACGTTGACCGACTCGACCTTGACGTCGAACAGCTGCTCGACCGCGGCCTTGACATCGGCCTTGGTGGCTTCGTTCGAAATCTCGAAGACGTACTGATTGGAGAGTTCCTGCAGGCGCGCGGTCTTTTCGGAGACACGCGGAGCGCGCAGCACGCTGAAGATTTTTTCGTTGCTGCTCATGCCAGCCACTCCTCGACCTTCTTGACCGCATCGGCGGTGATCACGACCGTGTCGGCCCCGACCAGCGACACCGGATCCAGGCCCTGCACGTCGCGCACTTCCACGTAGGGAAGGTTGCGGGCGGACAGGTACAGATGCTCGGACGCTTCTTCGGTCACGATCAGCGGGCGCTTGCCCACTTCCAGACCCTTCAGCTTCTCGACCAGGCCCTTGGTCTTGCTGGCCTCGACGTCGAACGCGTCGACGACCATCAGGCGGCCCTGGCGGTTCAGTTCCGAGAGGATCGCGCAGATGGCCGCGCGGTACATCTTGCGGTTGACCTTCTGCTCGAAGCTGCGCGGCTTGGCCGCGAAGGTCACGCCACCGCCGACGAAGATCGGAGCGGTCAGCGCGCCGTGGCGAGCGCCACCGCCCTTCTGCTTCTTCGACTTCTTGGTGGTGCCGTTGACTTCCGAACGCGTCTTCTGCGCCTTGGTGCCGGCGCGGCCGGCGTTGCGATAGGCGACGACGACCTGGTGAACCAGATCTTCGCTGAAATCGCGGCCGAACACGGCGTCGGAGACCGAGACCTTGTTGTTGCTACCCGTGATAACGAGTTCCATCGTCATCTCTCCTTATGCCTTGCTAGCCGGACGCACGATCACGTCGCCACCGGCAGCGCCAGGCACAGCGCCGCGAATGGCGATCAGGCCACGCTCGACGTCGACCTTGACCACTTCCAGATTCTGCGTGCTCTGCTGCACCGCGCCCATGTGGCCGGACATCTTCTTGCCCGGGAAAACGCGACCCGGGGTCTGGCGCTGACCCAGCGAACCCGGCGCGCGATGCGACAGCGAGTTACCGTGGGTGGCATCGCCCATGCGGAAGTTGTGCCGCTTGATGGTGCCCTGGAAGCCCTTACCCTTGGTGACGCCCTGGACGTCGACCTTCTGGCCGACGGCGAAGATGTCCGCCTTGATTTCGCCGCCGACGGCGAACTCGCCCAGCTGCGCGTCCTCGACGCGGAACTCCCACAGGCCGCGACCCGCTTCGACCTTCGCCTTGGCGAAATGGCCGGACGCCGGCTTGTTGACCAGCGCGGCGCGACGGGCGCCCACGGTGATCTGCACGGCGCTGTAGCCGTCGGCTTCGACGGTCTTGAGCTGGGTGATGCGGTTCGGGGTCGCTTCGATCAGGGTGACCGGGATGGAGCGGCCGTCTTCGGTGAAGACGCGGCTCATGCCGGCCTTGCGGCCCACGAAGCCCAACGAATACTTCTTCGTCATGGTCGTAGTCCTCAGGTCAACTTGATCTGGACATCGACGCCAGCCGCGAGCTCGAGCTTCATCAGCGCGTCCACGGTCTTGTCGTTGGGGTCGACGATGTCGAGCACGCGCTTGTGCGTGCGGGTCTCGTACTGGTCACGCGCGTCCTTGTCGACGTGCGGGGAAACGAGGATGGTGTAGCGTTCGATCTTGGTCGGCAGCGGGATCGGGCCACGCACTTGCGCGCCGGTCCGCTTGGCCGTCTCGACGATCTCGCTGGCCGAACGGTCGATCAAACGATGATCGAACGCCTTCAGCCGAATCCGGATCTTTTGGTCCGCCATGACGGTGGGTTCCTTCGTTAAAAGAGCGACGGGCAAGGCCTCTGGGATACCTGCCCCGGTTGTTTCCTGATGTCGTACCGCAGAGCATCCGGCTCGGCGGGGGCATTCCTCCGCCCCAAAAACTGGGGCAGACCAGTCGACCCGGCCTGCCCAGACGGAAAAGTATAATGCGCAGCTAGAGCAGCGTCAACAACCCGGGGCTGTTGAGTGCTCCATGCGACGCGACCTTCCCGGTCCTGCGAACACGAGCGGCGTCCTGCCTCTCTTTTCGCTGTCTTACCGGCGCCCTACCCAGGAACGCGGAGCCGCGCATTATAGCGACGACTTCACGCCTCCGCAACACCTCGCGCCAACAAATCGCCAGAACCTTCGCACACTCGGAAACGACGAAGGGCCGGCTTGCGCCGACCCTTCGCGATGCCGGCGACCGAGGTCGCTGGCGATTCCAGCCGGCGGCCTGCGCCGCCGGAGGGCATTACTTGATGATCTTGGCC